>JAGXTN010000147.1 GCA_018333455.1 Dethiobacter sp.
GTCCATCATGGCTCACCACTCAATGCGAGAGTGGTGGAACGGCAGACACGCTAGACTCAGGATCTAGTGGGCATTACGCCTGTGGGGGTTCAAATCCCCCCTCTCGCACCAATAAAATCAAGGGTTCCAGAGTTTTTGCAAATCTCAGGAACAAGCATAAAACAGCACAAATACCCCAGTTTTACCCCAGTTTTTAAGCAAAAAAAATAGCAGGGGCGCAATCCCTGCTACGTGTTCCAGAATACAATTCTATTCTTCGCCCTGCGACTTCGCAGGGTTTTTTCTTTTTGCCAGTAGTCCGTTCAAACTCTCCGCTGCCAGCTTCGCCATTTCCGGCGTAAAGTGGCTATACAGGTCAAGCGTCAAGACAGAGGTTAATAACCGTTTCGTAACTCTCGTAAGTGCTAGGCCTGATTTGTCCCCTTCTTGTAGGTCGTAAGCCACTTATCCAGCCATTCCCCCAGCGTTGTTTTGGTTGGCTCAACGTAACCGCCATTCTGAGCTTCCCGCAGGGCAGCAGCCAGTTTGTCAGCTACTTCTTTCCGGGTCTTGCCGTAGAAGCTCCTACGCTTCGGTTTGCCGGTGGTGGGATCATGCCCATGCTTACTTTGGCAGACCAGCTTCCATCTGGCCGTTTACTGATACTGCCCTCATTATTGCCGCGCCGCTTGGCCATCGTCCTTCACTCCTCCTATGTACGCATAGTGCGCATACTTTTACAGCAGATACTTGATTAACTCGCTCTTGTTGTCCGCCTTGAGCGCTACCTCTTGCTTGCACTGGTGCTCCATTGCTAGCATCCTCGGTTAGTGGTATATTAGGGGTGAGAGGGGTGTTATTGTGGTGAGGTTGCTTATACAATTTGCGCTTTTTATGGTCCAAGTTTCCGTCACTGCTATCGTCGCCGTTGGCGTGATGGTGTTTCCATGGCAAGACGTGGGCGAGGTGGGCGCAACTGAGATATTTGATACGCTGATGCTTGTGGGTGGCGCTGGGGTCGGTGGTTTTTCTCTCCATAGATGGCTCTCCCGGCTTCTGCGCTAGCGTGTTATCGCCTGCAAGCCTTATGCTTGTCTAAGAATTTGCCGCCAATCACCGCCTTCATCTTCCTTCCTTCTTTTAGTGCAATGTAATGCAACCTAATCAAACTTAATATAACATGATGAAATTTTCCACGTCAGGCATTATATTGAAACATAGTGCAACGTATGGTAAACGTTTCCACCCCAAGGGATACTGCCCCCGGTTCGCGCAGCCCCTCAACCTGCCATATTCGGCAACCTTCAACCAGCCACGCCAGCACTGCTGGACGTTCGCTGCCGATAGGGATCAAATCTCCGCTATTAGCTTGCCTTGCGTTTTTGCAGGGCATTTTGCTATTGTTGCTATCTAAAATACCGCTTCCAATCCTTGTATGTATTTTCATTCCGCTTAAGTACCGCCCCGACAAGGATCAGATCTTCTTCTTTGATCAATTGGTAGATAACTCTGATGCTTCCAGTTCTAATCCGATAGTAGTTTTTTTCCAAGCAAATAGAGTTGGGGGGAACAGGTGTTTCTGCAAGAGTTTTTAATACCTCAAAAACCCGCTCCCTGTCTTGGCGTTCTAACAACAGAAATTCATGTCGGAAACGGTTGGCATTTTTAGGTTTTACCCGCATTGTCAACAGCCCCGACTTCCCGGATTATATCAAATACATCCTGATCGTTAGGGTTAATGGTAGGTTGTTCAAAAACTTCCCTTGCCAATACGTTATCCTGTACCAGTTCATAGGCTTCCACCATTTTTTTGTATGTGCCTATATCAAGCAGAACACTCTCTATTTCGTTGTTTTTAAGAATAAAAACCGGGTTTTTTTTAGATGCCGCCAAATACTTGCCGAAGGATTTTGAAATATCAGTTGTGCTGACCATTGCATCCATGTCAATATTCATTTTTCCACCTCCTAAGTATAATTATAGGGATTATATTCCGTATGTCAACTTCAAAATTGTAACAGAAGTTATAAGCAGCACGACCAACGGTTACGAAGGAATAGGAAAACGTGCCTTTGAAGTAGTTTATAGTTAACAATGCAGGAATCCTTTCCCTTGACGTTGAAATTATGCTTAAAAGTGAAATAGTTTCCGCCAAAAACTGCAGGGAATTGCTTATCTGCTGACAATATGACAGATCACGGAGGAAGTTTCATGGGTGAATATAAACTCGACGTGCTAGGCGAAATGTGTCCTTTACCGATCTTAAGATCGGACAAACTGTTTAAGACATTGTCGCCTGGCGACAGGCTTGTCGTCGTAACAGACCACAGTTGTGCGATGAAAGGGATTCCTTTGCATTTTAAGAAGCTGCAAGCCGAGACACAAATATGCTTAGTTGCAAAGGGGATCTGGGAAATAATCATCGAGAAAAAGAGCTAGCAAATTATATTTGCCGGCATAAACCTTTCAAGGAACATTTTTATGTGCGCAAAACAAAGGGGGGAAGAGGAAATTGGCTATGCAAGCGGACGTGAAAAGTGTAACAAAGTTGAAAACATTTGATTTTCAGCCTGTTGCTTCCATTCTCCTCCTAGCCTTGGCGATTAGTGTCGGTTATCTTTTGAATAACTCCGGCTACAAAATTTTGGCGTTCTCCTTGCTGATGGGTTTGGGACTGGGGTACGCCTTCCAACGTTCTCGTTTTTGCCTTGGCGCCGCATTTCGCGACTTTATCCTCTTTCGCAGCAGCGAGCTTCTCCAGTCAACCGTACTGCTTTTAATTCTCTCTTCCTTGGGATTCATCGTTCTTTTCTTTTATTATGTTTTTAACAACTCTTCCCTGCCCCTCAGCATTCTTCCCTTCGGCATGCACACCGCAGTCGGTGCCACTCTCTTTGGTGTCGGCATGGTACTTGCCGCCAGCTGCGCCTCCGGAATGCTGATGCGTCTCGGCGAAGGCTACGTTCAGCAGTACGGCACCTTGCTCGGCTTTCTAGTCGGTTCCATTATCGGCGCCTGGAATCAAAATTTTTGGCAGCCGATTATCTGCCAGTCCCCGGCCATCTTTCTCCCCACCCAACTGGGCTGGCCATTGGCACTAGCAGTTCACCTAGGCCCTCTGCTTTTTCTCTATCTCTATTTGAGACGCCTAAGTTCCACCAGCTGGAAATATACCGGATTCACACCCATTCGCAAAATTTACAGTGAAGCTTGGTCTTATCAAACGGGCGCTATTGTCATCGCCGTCCTGAGCACTGTGCTCTACTACGGACGCGGCAGCTATTTTGCCGTTACTACCGGTATCACTTACTGGGGCACCTGGGCTTTCACCCAATTAGGCGGCAGCGTTGCAGACTGGGCTTACTACCAACTCCCCCGACACCTGAACGCCCTTAATGTTGGATTTTTCCTCACCATGGAAAGTATGCTTAATTTCGGTTTTATTTTCGGTGCGTTGATTTCGTCGCTTGCTGCGTCCGAGGCACGTCTCCGCAAGGTACGTTCCCTCAAACATTTCACGGTTTCCGTCGCCGGCGGGTTGCTGATGGGATATGGCGCCAGGCTGGCTCTTGGCTGTAATATCGGTGCATTTTTAAGCTCAATCGCCTCATTTTCCGTCAGCGGCTGGGTGTTTGCCCTTTTTTCCTTCCTTGGCGCCTGGCTGGGAATCAAGCTGTTTTTACGCATCTTTAACTTAAAGTAGCCGGACAAGCCAGTTTGATTTACGGTTGCTGCTCGGAAACAAGGGTAGAAATCTCCTCTTGAGCCTGCAGAAAATAGGGCGGCAATTCCGAGCAGAAAATTTTAAAAAATAGCTCAATCAGGTTAAATACGGCGAGGGCGGAGATTAACAGTGCCAGATCTCCATCGTCCCTGTTCAATTTCTGAAAATCCGTTTCTTTAGGAAGCTTTTTGTCGCAAGGATTATGACAGCTTTCGATAAAATTATTTAAAGAGCCGAGAGATGTGTGTAGGTAGCGGCTTGACATTTTATATGCCATGGCGAAATCCGTATGGAAACTGCATGCGGAAAGCATTTTCACTACGCTTTTCCCACTCCAAGAGAACTTGTTGGGAAACAGGTTCTTATATTTGTGGTAGTTTTCGTTGATTTCTTCTCTCAATTCTTCTGAAATTGCCTCTGCCGGAAAATCATTCTCAAATTCCTTTAGCGCCTGATATTTCTCGATGTATTCGTATTTGAGAAATAATTCCAGGCGCTCTTCGGGTTTGTCGAAGAGATATGTCAGATTGGCAAGATTTTCAATCACAGAACGAGACAGAGCCAAAGCGTCAGTATTAAAATCAGCTTTCCGCAGCGCCTTCACCGCACCCAATGTCGTGCTGCTCTTTTCTAGGACAAAGAAGATTGTCCACTTTTCAAGAGAATCAATCATGAGCGGACAGGAACGCAGATTTTTCAGCAGATCTTCAACCTTTTTAACTACTTTTTTGACCGTTGAGAAAGGAATCAGCACAATCACATCCTATAGAAACGCTTAAACAATCGACTGCCGGCAAACTCAGCAGAAACCCTTATCCTTTGAACGCATAAAATCAATTAATGCTTTCTCGAGAGGAGAAAGGAAAGCGCCGCGCTTGTGCAGCATGGTAAATATATTCCTACACGAAAGCCCCTCGACGGAGAGCGCTCTCAGCGTACCGTAATACAATTCCCTGCGCACCCCAATGTAGGAAATGAGCGAATACCCTTTCCCCATTCCCAGCGTTGCCTTGATGGCATCTAAACTGTTAATTTCCATCATGATATTCAGCTCGTCTGGCTGCACACCCTGTTCCAGCAACGCTTTTTCAATAGTGGCGCGGACACCGGAGCCTTTTTCCCGAACAAGCAACGGCAGCCCCCGCAGCTCTGCCAAAGTCACTGCTCCCCTGCCCTCGGGAATGAGGGCAGGGGAGCCTACCAATACTAAGTCATCCTCTCCAATGCTGCGAGAGACGAACTCATCGAGATACTGCGCTATGCCCTCAGGCAACGGCCCTTCAATCATCGCGATATCTAAGTTCCCCTCTAAGAGTGCTTCCAGCACTGTTTGGCTGTTAGCTAACGACAAATTGATCTGAGCATGAGGATACTTTTCTTTAAAGGAATGGATACTGCAGGGAAGGGCATAGCCGCCTAGAACCGTGCTGGCGCCTAAACGCAGATGTTTAGGCGCACTGCTCTGCAGTTTTTCAATTTCGCTGCAGAGTGTAGCCTTCATACTCATCAGTTTCTGCCCGTAATAATAGACAAGCTCTCCTGCCGGTGTCGGCTTAACGCCTTTATTTGTCCTTTCAAGAAGCTGTACGCAAAAGTATTCTTCCAAATCCCGAATCTGCAGACTCAGCGCCGGCTGCGTCAAATGCATCTGCCTGGCTGCCCGGGAAATACTCCCCGCTCGGATAACCGTATAAAATGCTTCTATTTGCGCCAGTTTCATCGCGTTTCTCTCCTTTTGACAAACTAGGACTTGCTTCGACAGTATTCGTTGACGACGCGCTAATTTCCTGCCACCTTGTGAAAGATCTCCTTTCCCTTCCCTGCCTGAGAATGCGCCAAAGTCGCGCTCACCTCCCCTGCGCCAGAGCCAAAAAACTCAAGGAAAACGCTTGCTCTCTTAGTGTTTATTTTGACCCCTCCAGAGCATAGGCACTCGCTAAAGTTCATCCATATAAATTACTTATATCCATCGCAATTCCTTTTATTTGAAACCCGCAATAGAGCCGGTAGCAGACGAATTTTCAGCAGGAGTTGACGCCTGTATCCAGAATATAAAAAAACGACAAGAATCCCTCACATCATGCTTTTTCGCGCAGCCTGCCGTTAAACTGAAAGCTTGAGGAGCAGGAAAGTCGTGACAAGTGACAGAAAGCACAAGTTTGCAAGGAGGTTCACTATGATCAATAATCCCGCATTGGAATTGAACCAAGAGGAAGCGACGGCCACAAAGGAGTGGTGCGTTGACCGCGCCGCTTTTTATGCCGCATTGGCTGAAGTTTACAGCCGTCCTTTAACGGAAAAATGGCTGCGCTGGTTTACCTCTCCGGATTTTCCCGTTTATCTTAAAAGTTTTGTCTGCTGCCAGGAAACCGATACTTCATTGCTTGATCAAGGCTTAGCCGAATTGAACCAAGCGGCGGAGGGCAAGAGCTTGGCACAACTTGTCCGAGAACTACAGGCTGAACACAGCTTCCTGCTTATTCGCGGTGGTTGCCAGACTGTCCATCCTTATGCCTCCGTTTATCTTTCGGAATGGAAGCGAGTTATGGGCGATGCTTGGGAAAAGGCACGGATTTTTATCAGCGAAGCCGGCTTTGGCCTGCCGGAAGAAGGCGAAAACAAATATCTGGAAGACCATCTAAGCGTAGAATGCGAGTTCATGCAGCTACTCTGCAGGGCAGCAGCCAAAGCTACAAGACGCAAAAAACATGATCAATTGCTGACGTCCTTGAAACTACAGGAAACTTTTTTAAGAGAACACATGCTGACTTGGGTCTCCAAATACTGCGCCGATGTAGTCCGCGTCTCCAATCACGCGTTTTACCGGGGGATGGCCAAAATCACCGAAGCCTTCCTGGTTCAGGATGCCGAATCCTTAAAGCAACTTTGCGAGGAGTAAACCATGTCTCTTTTTGGCGATGCTCTGCTGCGCTATCTAAACCGAGCGCTTGACAAGGGAAATATCCCAGAAGATGCGTCCTGTCTTGTTCGCCTTTACCCCTCTTTTCCCTGTCACGCTTGCAGAGATGGCTGTCCACAGCATGCTATCGGCACGGATTTTAAAAAAGATCACCGTCTCTGTCAAGGCTGCGGCTTATGCGCCGCTAACTGTCCCATGGCCGCCATTGACCACCCCGTTGACATCTTTGCGCTTTTTGGCGCCATGCGCCGGCAACGCGCTAAAGAAGAACGGTTGCGCCTGGCCTGTCAAGCCACAGAACGAGAAACTTACCCCGGTACTGTGACTGTCCCCTGCCTTGCCTCGCTGGAGCCTGCTGCCTTGATCTTGCCGGCACTGCTTAATTTTCACCAAGTGTGGCTGCACCACGGCGATTGCTCGATTTGCAAACTAGACAGGGAGGCACGTCTGGCAGGGCGGCTTAACCACAACTTTGCTCAAGCAACCCTGCTTGCTTCCTTTGTAACAGGGTTCGGTCTGACACTCTCACCTTCACCGCCGGCAGAGTTTACAAACTGCCGCGAGCAGCAATCCGGTTATTCTCGACGCGACTTCCTGACGCTAATGCGCCAAGAATCCAAACGCACCGCACAAAGCGGCGCTGTGCTGTTGGGCAATCTGTTCTGGGAAGAAAAAAATACCCTACCGCCGCGGCGACGTTTGTGGGAAAAATTACTGGCTCTTTTTCCCGGCATGCTCAAGGCGGGTGAACCTCTGCCTTTTGCCCGCTTGGAAATCAGCTCTGCCTGTGATTTCTGCCGGGCTTGCACCGTCCTCTGCCCGACTAAGGCGCTGGTTGTGGAGGAAGGCGAAGATGGCATCTCTCTAAGCCATCAGGTCTCCCTCTGTCTTTCCTGCGGAGCCTGTGCCCGCTTCTGCCCGCATAAGGCCGTCTCCCTTTCACCTTGGGACGGACGGGAAAGGCAAAAATTCACTCTGAGCCAAGTTGTCCAAGCCCATACAGCCCCCGAGTTGCTGCAAGAACAAAGCAAAGAAAGTTGGTCAGCTAGATGAGCGATCACCCTGCACCGGATGAGCATGTCCGGCAAGAACTTGACTGGTATGATCAATGGCTTGCGGAGGAAACGGCCATGCCGCACTCCCCAGAGCGCAGCAAGGCCGTCTTTAAAGTTTTGCTGTTTCTTGCCGTGATGACTTCTCTCGTCTTGCTCGGCGATTTCTCCAGCAACCCGGCTCTTCTCTGCGGCGCGTGTCACACGATGCGGCCTCACTATTACACCTGGCAGGCTTCTTCTCACAGCCAGCAGTCCTGCCTGGATTGCCACGCCGATCCCGGCCTGCGCGGAACTGCCGGGCTGGTGCGTGATTTGGCCCGTTTCACATATGTTCAAGCCACCGGTTCCTACGTCCTGCCGTTACGCTTGTTTGCCGGTGTAGGTGATGAAGCATGCCTGCGCTGCCATTCTTTTAATCGCGGCACCACTGCGGCTGGTGACTTGATTATTCCCCATGCCGACCATAGCGAAAGTCAGGTACGTTGCGTTGCCTGCCATGACGGTGTGGCGCACGGAAATATTAGCCGCCGTCGTGTTGCTCTGCAGATCCCTGCAGCTTCCTGGGACTTGCCCGAAGGCAGACGCCAGATGTCTCGTTTGTTCACTGCCGCGCCCAAGGAAAGCTGTATGTCATGTCACTTTTACCGTCGCTTGGCACTAACTTGTCAGGACTGCCATGAGGATGACAAAACGCCGGCGGATCATCTGGCTGACGATTTTATACTAACTCATGGCAGCCTTGCGCAAGAGAAGCCTAACTGTCATCGCTGCCACAACTTTGACGCCCGCGGCAGGAAAATCGAAGTTGCTCCGGGAGAGAACTTGACTGCATACGCTAGGAGGAACGACTTCTGCCTGGACTGCCACCGCCAGCGTCCGCCCAGCCACCAGCCAGATTTTCGCAATCACAGGCTGGCGGCAGAGGAAAATTTGGATTCTTGCATGATTTGTCATGACAATCAGCCTCAAGCTTATCTTCCGGAAGCCAGCTCGTTGTATTGCGGCGCCTGTCATCCCAGTCCGCACCGGGATGGCTGGCAGGAACTGCATAACCGGCGCCGGCGCGGTGCAGCCAGGATTTATCCCGGCCAGGGACTTTCCGATACTTGTTTTCAATGCCATGCCCGGGATGGCTGCCTTGCTTGCCATCTTCCGCCGCCAGCGTCTGAGCCGCCACTGCAGGGAAGTGAGTCGCGTCCGGAATTGCCTTCTTTTCCTTAGCTTTCCCTTATGTGCAACCATGCAGACTGCTGTACATGTAAATAACCCCCTAATTCCCTTCTCCCATCCCGACAAATACCCCTCTCCCCTACAAATCCCCTCTCCTGCGGGAGAGGGCTAGGGTGAGGGCCCGGCTAAGGTAAGGGCAGATAAACACAACTTAAAAACAAGATGAACAATATTTGAAAGCCAGACAAGCTCATGTCCCCCTCACCCTCGCTACGCTCCACCCTCTCCCGGAGGGAGAGGGTAAGGTTGGTGCAATCCCCTCTGCCCCAGCTGCTCCCCTCTCCCATTGGTGTCTGTGAATCGGCTATTTCGCCGATTCAAACGAGTCCGACATCTGACCTCCGACATCTAATAATGGGAGAGGGCTAGGGTGAGGGCAGAATAGTCAAAACTAATCTCAATAAATCCAAGAAGGAGCATTCTTATGGAAAGAGATTTTAATGCAGCAGCAACTAAAGCAAGCTATTACCCGCTTTGGCGGGTAGTGCTGACGACTCTGGCAATCATTTCCTTATTAACTGTATCCGGCCAGCTAGTCGGCAGGCAATTTTTTTGGAGCGAGCTTGACACACGTCGGATTGAGCGTGAATTAGACTATTTTCGTCAGTTAGTCGATAGTGACCCAACCAATCCAGAGCACCGCGTTGATCTTGGCTACACCTTCTTTAAGCGGGGACAGTACGACCAGGCGCTCGTTCAATTCGAAGAAGCACTACGGCTTGACGCTAACTTTATGCCTGCATATTTGAGTCGCGGCTATGTTTTCTTTGAGCTTGCTCTCCACAATGAGGCACTTGCTTCTTTCGTGAGAGTTACGGAACTGGCGCCGCAGGATTATCGCGGGCATCTGAACACCGGCATCTCTTACAGAGAACTTGGCATGTATGATGAAGCATCGGAGAGCCTTTCCCTTGCCAAAACTTTTAACCCGGCCGCAGCAGAGATTTCCTATCACTTTGGTGTTCTTTTTGAGCGCCAAGGACTACCTGATGCCGCTTTGGAGGCTTATCAGGAAGCGTTAACCATCAATCCACTTTTTCAGGACGCGTTGCAGGCGGCAGAACGTCTGCAGCAGCGCTAAAGGAGGACAATCAAGATGCGTAACCCGGCAGTCCGCTTTCTTTGGCGACCCATCAGGCAAGCTAAGGCTCAGCGTGTTTACCAAATTGCTACGCTCTTGCCGCTGCTTATTTTCGCTTACATGTACTATCTGGGACGTCCTGAGCTGCCTATTCCGGCAGCCATCAATATTATCGGCGGCACTCCCGCGTTTCGGCAGGTGATTTACGGCGGCTTCGGCGAGGACCAGTTCGACAGGCCACTGGCTGTTTTTTCCGCTAACAACCGTGTTTATGTGAGTGATACTGATAATAGCCGTGTGATAGTCTTTGATTTAAATGGACAGCGCCTGCTAACATTTGGTCAGCGAGGAGACAGCGGCGGCGGAAATTTTATTTTTCCCTATGGAATTGTTGCCGATAGTACCCGTATTTTTGTGGCTGACTTGCAGCAGGGCAGAATCCACACTTTCAACGCCAACGGAGAATTTCAGGGATTTTTTGCAGAAGCTTACAGCAAGAACAGAACTCTACGCTCGCCGGGAGCATTGCATTTAGCCGATGGCAAGCTGTATGTTACGGAAATTAAGCGGGGCAGAGTGTTAGTCTTTGATTTGCAAAGCCAGGAATTATTGCTCGAAGTAGGCTTGGAAGGTGATTTGTTTGCGCCAAACGGTGTGACGACCGACCGGGAAGGAAATATTTATGTTGTTGATACCGGACATGGCCGCATTGTGGTTTTTGGTCCCGACGGCAACCCGCTGCGGGTGATTAACGGCTCTCCCGACGGTCATGGCACCTCGATGCTGATCAACCCTCGCGGCATCGGCTTGGATCGCTTCGGCCGCCTGATAGTCGCGAATAATATGGCTAACAGTATTGCCGGTTTTTCCCTTGACGGTCGTCATCTTTTCAGTTTCGGCAGTCAAGGTGGCGGGTTAACCCAGTTTCTCTTTCCAAACGGTCTGCACATTGATCAAGGCGGGCGCATTTTTATTGCCGATTCTTTAAACCGAAGAATACTAGTTTACCAATAATTGGCTGTCGGAAGTCAGATGTCAGATGTCAGATGTCGGATCCAAGAAAACTGACCCAGATAGCCGGTTCATTTTTTTTGAGAAGTCGGCACAAGCTAGTTCTAAGCATAATAAAGGACTGCGTAATCGCAGTCCTTTATTATGCTTAGAAAGGTTTTTATTGTTTGCCTAACTTTATTTCACTCAGAAATTATTTCGCGCTGGTCGGCGGCAATCAACCAGCTCTCATTGACAAGCTGGAGTGCCATGCTCTCTTCTATTTGTATTTCTGCAGTTGTTTCCGTCTCATTTTTAAAGAGCACTGTGTATTTGACCGTTACCAGCGCTAAGGTTTGACCGCCTAATTCAGGCGACTGGATATAGTTGACTACACTGTGACGAAAAGAGCCAAGCTCAGCGCTTTGTCCCAACTGCAGCGCCGTTCTGTCGTAAAGGAAGGAAGCATCCGTCCAGTTGAGGCGATGCTCTTCCGTCAGCATAGAGAGCACAACTTCTCTTTCATCCTTGATTAACGCCAGAATAAACTGTTCCGCTGCCTGGTAGACTGCCTGATCCCGGGGAGCGGCTAGACCGGCGGCAGTCGTGCCAACTCCCGGAAGTGGGATGATTGATGGCAGACCTGCCCGTTCTGAAAAAAAATAGATAAGGACTAGGGCTGCAAATAAAATTAACAATATCATAACAGTCCTATTTTTTGCTCTGCTTTTTAACTTGCCAAGTAATTGCATACAATTCCTCCCGGCACGCAGCGTGCCATTTTTGTGAAAGATAATCTTGCTTTTTCGATGCAGTGAGCGCCGGAGAACAAGAAAAACGCTTCGCGCTTTATCTAAAGATGCGTTTTTCTTATCCGCTAGGGGCTGCCGCCCCTTCGGCGGAACTTCGTTCCTGAGCACCCCGCAAGAGTAAGGGGCGCGCCCCTTACAAACCCCAACGCATAGGATCGTAGCTTCCCTGAACGATATAATTTCCTATGCTAAAATTTAGCCGAGGAAGCAGGCGCCTCATGCCCGGGCGCCTGCTTCCTCGGCCTGCGAAGCCAGAAAGCTTCGCAGGCAAGAAGTTAACAAGTTTTCTGTTCTACCAGTTATAACCTGAGTTAGCTGCGTAGTTATTCCAGTAATAATTCGTATTTTTAAAGACGGTGGCAGCCGAGTTGGCATGACAGCTCCAGCAGACAGCCTGATTGACATAACGCTTCAGCGCCGAAGACGGGTTAACATCCTCAAGCGGAGCGGTAAAATCATTTAGGCTGGCATCAGCCAGGCGCATCATGCGTGAATCTGCGCCATGGGCAAAATGACAGGATACGCAGAGCAACTGGTTTCCAGCACCTGCTGCGGAGAGGCCTGTGACGGTCATTGTACCGCCCTGAGTGGCCGCACGGTTAACAGTATGCCGGTGAGCCAAGCTGTAGGTGCCGTAACCGCCGGGCATCGCGGCAGCACGTGCCGCTGCGTTACCTGTCGCGCCGGTGCCTTGCGGTAAATAGTCGGCGTGGCAGGCGGCACAAAAACGGTTGTAATTCAACTGGTTGTAGCTCTCTGTGTTGAGATGGTCGAGCGCAATCGTAGGCCTGCCGGAATTGGCACTTGCCGTTACCACTAAGGCCCGGCCAATATCAATCCGCAAGTTGGCTTCGTTGACGCCCATGTTTGTTAAACTAGTACGGTTTTCCGGGGTAATGCTAATCACGCCGGTCATATAGTTGATGTTGAAGAAACTGTTCAATAAATATACGGCGTCTACCAACGTGCTGAAGGGGCCACCGCCATCGGCTGCCGAGTTGGGGTCATGCAAATTGGTAGCGTAAATACGGGTATTATGCTGGTTGTAACGGCCGGCCGGGAAAGTGAAAGTTCCGACCGTACGCGGTGCGGCAAGCGTCGTCCCCCGCAAATAACCGTACAGCCAGGGCGCGGCGATGTTGTTGTTTACGCCTTCGTAGACACCGGCCGTCACGCTGACACTATGATAAACTTCGCCAGAGACTACAGCGCCGATCGTAAGCGTATTGCCTCTATTCCATAAGCCACCGGTCGCAAAATTTGTAGCCTCTGCATGGTTTTGATCACGCCAGCCTAAGAAGTTGGGATTAGCGTGGAGCAGGCGGATGCTGTAGGAACCATGGGGAGCATGACATGACGAGCAACTGAATGTGCCGGCCCAGCCGGTGGATAGCATCCCTGCCGAATCGGTAACAGCAGAGCGATTCCCGCCTGGAGCGCCGCTCATGGTGACTGTGCCAAGCACGTCGTGCGCCGAGCCGTTAAAAGTCGTCGTCACCCCAAAAGTGCCGGCCGTTTCCGAGCCGCCAAAGCGTTCAATTCCTGTTGCACCTGAACGTGGTGCCGCCAAGACATTAAGAACGCCAATGGTACCATCATGGCAAGCAAAGCAGGTATCGGTAACGGTGCGTTGAAAGAGCAGGTTTTCACCGGCAGCGGTGTGGGTCATATGGCAGGAAGCGCAGGAGTTGGTATTCAATTGAAAGTCGCTATGCACCAACTGTCCCGGTACGGCCCGCACAAGTGAACCAAAAGTGCCGATTTGATCTATCTCAAAAAAGCCGGTGTCGTTAGAGTTAATGTGGGGAAATTCAAGCGGCAGGGCAGGATTATTGGCTGCTGCCAGCCCGGCAAAAGACATTACCAGCAAAGCCGCAAGTACCGAACTAAATAGCAATTTTTTCATTTATATTCATCCTCCTTTCCGGATAATTTAGGCTCTGATCACCTGAACAATTTCCTCGTTAGGCGTAAACTGGCCGGTACCGGCGTCAATCCGGCGCGAGGAGGTCAGGCGGTTAGGGTTTACACCGCGGTTATGCGCAGTGCGCTTTTGCGGCGCCTGCTCACCGTAACCATGGAATAGGCTGACATAGCCGGACATAATGCGCTGGGTGACGAGTGCCTGCACGCGGATGCGGCTGCCGTTTGCCGAAGCGACAAATACCCAAGCGCCGCTCGCGATCCCGCGCGTACTGGCATCTGTCGGGTTAATCAGCAGATAGTTGGTGTTGCGGACTTCGGCATTTGCGTTAAAGTCCTGCACCAGGTAAGGCAAATTCGCGGTGGCTGCCATCGTATGCCACATTACTTTGCCGCCGGCCATAAAGCGCAGCGGGAAAGTAGCAGTCGGAGTGTTCCGCGGCGCGCGCCACTGCGGAGCAAGCGGAGTGGTAAAAGTAGCCGTGTTAGTGTTTTCCCAGACTTGGCGGAATTCAACCACATTTACATTGCTTTCGGTGCTAACGAAGCTAAAGCGCACTTCCGGATCGGCTGCGGTAGCATGTTCACCTGTAGTCCAGATCCCACCGTTTGTTTGTACGGTGCTCCAGACCCTTCCGCCAACAGCAGTATTGCCCCAAACACTTTGTGTAAATTGAACCTCGTTGTCCGGAAGATGTTTGTGTACCCGTCCGCTACCGGCCGTTGCGGTGTTATATGCTGCTGCCGCAGCATCCGTTGCAAAGTAACCGCCGGCTACTCCATACCGGGTTGACATGGCCGCACCAAGGGAGGCAAAAATCCAGTATCCCGATCTTGAGCTGTGAAGCGGTGAGACTGCAAGTTGCCATAGATTCATAACTGTTTCACCGCTCACCGTCGTTGGCGTAGTCGCGTCGGTGCGCTCCAGGACGGTGCATTCCGGCAGCACGTAACTGCCGGGCGGGAACAGTTCGTGTGTGGTATTCAGGTAGACGTCAATGGCGACCGCAAATTGCAGACGGGGCAAGGCTCTCACCCACATGTCCGAATCGGCGTCGGCGACGGCTGGGTCTGTATGGTTGATAAACAAGCCGCGGATACCGCCACCGCCGATGGCGCTGCCACCGCCGTAAACATCAGCCCATCTTACTCCGCCTGCATCGGTTGTAATCACGCCTGTGCCGTCAGCGGGCGCAGCCAGCGGGCCGGCAGGTACGCGGCGGAAATCCGGGTGAGTACGGGGCAGTCCGTTTAAAATGGCATACGGAATCAAAGTACGGTAACCTTCAGTGTTAGCGGTGCCTACATTACCGCTGAACGGATAGCCGGCGGCACGGGTCAGCGATTCTGCTGCCTGAACGCCGATAGCCGGGGAACTAAAGGACCAAGCCGTAGAAGCTGGCAAACCAGCGACTGCTACATATCCGCCGGCGATATTCATACCGCCGGCTAAACCGGTGAGGCAGAGCATCGCCCAACTGGCCATCGTGCCGTTGGAATATTTAGCGATCCCGCTCGTCGTATCGGCGACAGCCGCCCAATCGGCTGGACGGGCGCGTGTTAGGCCGTCAGCCGGGTTAATCACGCCGCAAAACTCACCTGCCAGGCGCGTGATGGTGGCGTCCGGCACGCCGCAGACTACGGCGGCAGCCGCCGGGGCGTACTGTGGTTTAAAGACCTCGTCGCGGAAAGCAGCTAGACGGGCCAAGCTATTTGCATGCAAGCGTATCACATTAGCCCAAGCGTCAGACCGCCAATGGGCGCCCGCGGTGGGCTCCACCGTATTGCTGATGACCGCGGCAACCCGGCCGTCAGCCGTCAGGCTGTTATCCAGGATCACGCGGCACATGGAGAGGATCAACATCAAATCGGTGCCGGGAATAACCGGTACGTACTGGTGCGCTTTGCTCGCGGTATAGGTGCGCCGCGGGTCTACGACGACCAGCCTGCCTCCCGTCTTTATGTTTTGCAGCAATTCATGGGCAAAGCCGAGACGGTAGCGTGTCGCCTCCAGTTCGTTGCGGCCAAACAACAGCGTGTAGTTGGTGGCGCGCTGGTCACGTACACGCCGGGCAGCCGCAACACCAAGCCAAGTGCCGAGGCGCTTGGCTGCGTCGCAGATCGGTGCTGAGGCCGACACGTTTTTGGAGCCGAACTCGGCGCGGAAAGCGCCCCACATCCCGCCGTAAGAGCCGCGCCGGTTGAGGAAGTAGACCCGGCTGGCCGCTCTGCGGGCGGCAGCGTCAGTGGACGGAGCAGTCGTGCCGCGGATGGCTTGCAAACCGTCAGCCACATCGTTCATGGCCTGCTCCCAGGTGCGAACCTCCCAAGAGCCGTCGGCACGCTTGCGCAGCGGCGTTTTCAGGCGGTCCGGGTCGTAGAGCAGCTGCACGGCCGCTTGGCCCTTGGCACAAAGTCCGCCGCGTGTGTTTGGATGACCTGCACGCCCTTCTACACGCCGAACTACTGTCGTGCCTGCCACCGTTTCCCTGATGGCGCTCGCGGCACAGAAGTTAGAGCACATATTGCAGGCAGTGTGGATGGTATTTGCGGGAGCTGCAACTAAAACTGTGCGGTCCTCAGTCCTGGCAAGAGCCGGTCTGCGTCCAGGCAGAGTCCGGGCAAAAGCGGTGCCGGAACCGGCTACCACCGCTCCTGTTGTAATGCCCGCCACTTTCAGAAACTGACGGCGGTTGAGTAAAAAACTTTTAAACATCTTTCCTACCTCCTTTCGCTAAATTCTTTGATTGGGTGTATCCCCATAAACAACTTTAGTCGCCGTTACCGCACCCCTGTTCTCCATGCGGGTGCCGGTTGGCGGAGTTAAGCCGACAATCATCTGACGGGCGCCGCTGGGACACGTTTTCACGCAGTAAGGGGCAGTCTCGCCGGCAGTCATCCGGTCAAGGCAGAAATTGCACTTGACGACTTTGCCGGCACCGTCCATGGCACGCATGCCGTAGGGACAGCCTGTGGCGGTGGTGCAGAGCCGACAGCCGACGCATCTGACGCGGTCAGTAACTACTACACCGGAAGTGGCATCGCGGGTGATGGCGCCCACTGGGCAAATAGTCATGCAGGGTGCGTTGTCGCACTGGTTGCAGAGCAGCGGCCGGAAGGCAATGGCGGTATTTGGGAATGTGCCGCTTACCGTTACATCCACTCTGTTAAAGCGAATCTGCGCAGGTAAGCCATATTCCTGCTGGCAGGCGACGACGCAGGCATTGCAGCCGAAGCAACGCTGCTGGTCAAAAAGCATCCATCTAGTAGTCATACTTTCACCTCCAAATATTTTATTTAATGGCTAAACGACTTTTCCCTCTCCCGCCTCACCTCCCGACGCATCATCCAACCCGCCTAAGCGTTCACCGTCTCGCGAGCACGGCGCGTAACACGCCCCGAGAATACATGGGTGTTACTTTGTTCACATTTCTGTTTTTGCTGAATAAACTCCTGCAGCAAAAGGCTTTCCGCCTTATAGGCAGTTCTTTTAGGCATAAGCTAAAAGCATAACGGAAACCTCATCAGTGGTCAAAATGGCATAAAAAAACCCGGAGCAAACCTCCGGGCAAAACAATAGTGTGCTTCTTGCCACAGAACCCACGACTATCGTTTTAAAGTTTAACATAAAGAACAATTGAATAAAAGGCTGTCAGCGATTAGTTGTCATAGTCAATATTTATCCACATATTGACACCTTATACTGTTTTTTTGCAACTGCTACATGTCTTTTTCAGCGACACGACTCTAAATAAATAGGCCGGCTCAGCTTCAGTTAATTCACAGGATTGTTTTCCTTTGGCGCTTGCTCCTTTACTTCTTCGATATCTACACTTTCTCTCAGCTCTAAGGCGGCCTGTTTAAACTCTTTTAGTCCCCTGCCTAACGATCTGCCAATTTCCGGCAACTTCCGCGGTCCGAAGATAATTAACACTAAAGCCAAGATTAATAACAGCTCCTGTGGGCCGATTCGTCCAAACATCTTTACTCACCTCCTTAACATATTTTTAGTTAGTGAGCCATGTTTTGCAAACCCCTTGTTTTCCCGGCTTCAAGGTTTGCCGGAATTTTTCTCTCTCGTCTTTGGCGAGTCTTCCTGAACCGCGTCCTGCATGGAGGTAAACCCTTGCACCAACCCGCGGGCTGCTTGACCAAGTCGCTTTGAGCCAAAAATAAAGACCAAAAGTCCTAAAATCAGCAACAACTCCAACAAACCAAAAGGACCGAAAAACATCCGCTTTTCCCTCCCAGAAACTCTTGTTTTGTCAATTATTCTCTGCCCGCCAGAGGCAGGTTATCAAAGATTTGTGGGAACAGTTGGACGTCCGCCATACTACCCGCTGCCAGCTCGCCCTGGCCTGGCGGCAGGATGATCAGCGAGTTGACTCCTCGAAAAGAAGTGATTACACCTGATTTCTGCAAGCTTTGCGGCTCGCTGACGAAGCGCCCGCCACTAAAAATTGTTTTAGCGGAGAGAAACCGAATCTGGTCTTTTTTTCTGGGAAATGATTTTGTGATCAAGGCTTTCACTACTTGTTGCTGCCAATTAACGCCACGAGCCAGTTGGAGTGCAGGAAGCACAAACTGGAGAAAAGTGACTAACGAAGCGGCTGGATTCCCTGAGAGGGAAAAAATCAGTTTATTGCCAAGCTTTGCCGCCAATACCGGCGTACCCGGCTTGATAGCCACACGATGAAAAAGAATTTCGGCGCCGGTGCCGGCCACCGCAGCAGGCGTCAGGTCATGGTCGCCCACAGAAACGCCGCCGGTAGTCAGGACAAAATCTGCCACTTGGCTAGCTTGTGCGATGGCTTTGCGCAAATCATCCGGAACGTCCGAAATTTTCCCGCGATAATCCGGAAAGGCGCCGGCGCGGCTTACTAACGCTTCCATAAGGTAACGGTTGCTATTATAGATTTTCCCGGGCGATAAAGGCTCACCGATTTCAAGCAGCTCGCTGCCAGATGTCAGAATCGCCACGCGTGGTTTAGGATAGACGGGCACGCTGCTTATTCCTTGCGAGGCGATTAATCCCAGTTCGGCCGGTCCAAGCAATGTGCCTGCAGGCAATAGCAAACTGCCGCAAAGCACGTCTTCTCCCGCCCACGCCACGTTTTCTCCTGCACTGTAGCGTCGTTCGAGAAGTAAAGAATTATCATGATGAATAGCTTTTTCTTGAGCTACAACCGCGTCGGCGTCAAGGGGAAGCATTGCCCCGGTAAAGATGCGCACCGCCTCTCCTTGTTTTAAGGGAGCGTCGTAAACTGTACCGGCCGGTATATATCCGCTCACTGTAAGTTTTGCGGGGCTGCAAGGCTCCGCTCCTTCGGTGTCGGCAGCGCGGAAAGCGAAGCCGTCCAGAGGCGAGCGGTGAAAAGGCGGCTGGTCCAAAGCAGCAAAAACATCACGAGCCAAAGCGTACCCAAGCGCTTCTTTCAGAGGTAGCTGCACGCCTGGAGACGGACCGGCTACCGCTAGTATCAGCTTAACTGCGTCATCGTATGAAATCACGGCTGTCCTTTCAGTGCTTGCCAAAGTGACAGTGAGGATAACGGCAAGGTTCACAGTTGGCGCAAAGTCCACCGACTGCCATTTCGGCAAAATGCGCTTTTTTCAGCCTTTCACCTGTAAAAAGCCTCGGCAGAATCAGGTCAAAGACCGTGGTACTATTATACATGGCACAGCCAGGCAGACCCAGCACGGGAACATGACCAAGATAGGCGAGCATTAACATGGCACCGGGAAGCACCGGCGTGCCATAAGTCACAATCTCGGCACCTGTAGCACGAATAGCAGCCGGCGTGCGGTCATCGGGGTCAACCGACATTCCGCCGGTGACGATAATTATTTGTGAACCTAAGGCGACAAGCTCAAGAATGGCAGCTTGAATCATTTCCTTATCATCGTTTGCAACTCGCTGCCCAAGCAATACTGATGGAAAACGCGCTATTTTCTCGCGCACCACCGGCGTAAATCGGTCTGCAATCCTTTGATGATACACCTCACTGCCGGTGGTGACCACACCAACAGCCAGTTTTCGGTATGCGGCAACCTCCATCACCGGGCCAGAGAACTGTGCCAGAGCTTCTGCTTGCCTGATTTTATCTTCGTCAACAACTAACGGCACTGCGCGGACGCCTGCCACTTGAGCCCCCTTGGCAACAGCCAGATCACTATGGATCGTAGCTACGGCCAAATCGTCCAAGCTATTGATCCGGAAAAGCACATCTTTTTTTACACGAAATACTCCGTCGGCCGTAGCGCTGAGATTGACTCTCCCTTCAGTTGGTTCGCTGACCGTGATGCCTTGTCCGCAGAGCGTCGCCGCAAGGCGTAGGGCAGCATCGTCTTCGTGAAGCTGGCCTTGTTTTAACTCTAAAATATAGATGTGCCGTTTACCAATGTTTAGCAGCTCGGGTAAATCCTGTTTTTTGATGACATGTCCCTTTTTAAACAGGCTTCCCTTAAACTCTCCGGGCACAATTTTTGTCAGGTCGTGGGCCAACACCATGCCCACTGCTTTTTCAATCGGTACTTCCCGCAAGCGGCACACTCCTTCCGTAATTGTATTCACTCCTAACCGCCAATGGATACCATGCCGAGTGTGTTTGAGCGGCAGCGCACAAGCGGGTCAGAATCAAGACGAGTGGGATCCGGTTTGGCGGCCAGCGCCTGAGAAAAAGCGCGTATCACAGCGTTCTCTTGCCCAAGCAGCGGGCGCAGGTCAATCTCCTCGTCGCTAAATAAACAGGCGCGCAGTTTGCCTTGGTCCGTAACGCGTAGGCGGTTGCAATCGCCACAAAAATGCCGGCTTAAAGGAGAAATAAAGCCAAGCCTTCCTTTACCACCCTTGAAGCGAAAATAGCGAGCAGGGCCGCCGTTTTCTGGGGACTCGGCTTCCACCAGTGGGGCTATGGCGACGCAATGTGCCATAGCAATATCTATTGGTTGATAATGCTTTTTCCAGTCGTGGCTGTCACCGGTAATCGGCATAAACTCAATGAAACGCACATCAACGTCCCGATCCAATGTAAGCCTGGCGAACTCAGAGACTTCGCCGTCATTGACATCTTTTAACAGTACGACATTGATTTTTACCGGCGTCAATCCCGCCTCGTAAGCAGCCCACAAACCGGCAATGGTGTCCTCCAACTTGCCGCCCCGGGTAATTCGGTGAAATGCTTCAGGGTGGAGTGAGTCTAGGCTGATATTCACCCTGTTCAATCCGGCGGCCGCCAAAGGGCCGGCTAATTTTTTCAATAGAGCCCCATTTGTAGTGAGGGAGATATCGGTAATCCCGGGAACAGCGGAGATCTTTTCCACTAGCTCAATCAGATCGGGCCGAAGCAATGGTTCTCCGCCGGTGAGACGTATTTTGCAGATTCCAAAAGCGGCTGCGGCGCGTACAATACGAACAAGTTCATCCAATTTTAGAGCATCGCCCATGACACTGCGGCAACCGTTAGCTGCAGGCGTACAATAGAAGCAGCTTAAGTTACAGCGATCGATCACGGAAATCCGCAAATAACTGATCTGCCGGCCGAACTTGTCCACCAAACCAATCACGCCGCCACCCCCAATAACACTTAAGTATCTTTTGTGTCTGCCGTGTCCACATCTCCGAGATCAACGCTTTCTTTAATTTCTTTAGTGGCTAGCCTAAACTCTTTTAAACTCTTACCGAAGGAACGACCAATTTCCGGCAGTTTTTTTGGACCAAAAACCACCAGAACCAAACCTAAGATCACCAACAATTCCGGAGGACCTATTCTGCCTAACATCTTCTCACCTCCCTGTATCAGAACTCTCAAGGCGAATCTTACTGCTCAAGAATAATATCCTTGACTCGAGGCCGCACAAAACGCGCCATTAGAATCGAAAGCTCGTAGAGAAGCGTCATGGGAACTCCCATTAGGAGCTGTGAGATCACATCCGGAGGAGTAAAGATAGCGGCGAGGATAAAAATAATAATCATCGCGTACATCCGGTTTCTTGCCAATAACTCAGATGAAACAATTCCGAGCTTTGCAAGAATGAGCATAACAACAGGCATTTCAAATACTAAGCCAAAACCGATCAGTAGCCCTAAACTATAAGAGATATAGCTGTTAAAGGAAATCATCGGCTGCAACTGGTAATCGGCAAAACCGAGGAGAAAATTAACTGAAAACGGTAAGATTACAAAATAAGCGAACGTAACGCCCAGAGCAAAGAAAAATAACGATAAAACAGAGATCCAAAAGACTGCCCGCCTTTCGTGGCGATAAAGACCGGGCAAAACAAAGCACCAAATCTGATAGAAAATTACCGGGAGCGCGAGAAAAAACCCGGCAATGAAAGCGAGCCTGATATTGGTTGTTACGGCTTCCATCAAATTAAGGTATACCAATTCACCTACGGGACGAGTGAGAAGCAGCCGGATTTGATCCACATACAGAAAAGAAATTAGAGCAGCCAGCATTACGGCAATGCCACAGATAATCAGACGTTTGCGGAAATCCTCCAAATGGTCCATCAACGACATCACTTTTCCTGTGTCCATTTCTTTTACCAAAAAGGTCCCCCCTGTCAAGAATCAACAAAAAATCTGCCCGAAAAGGCAGAAGTAGACACAAAAAATGGCTACACTCTCCTTTCCGTCGGGGAGGCGCAGGCGTTTCCATCCCACACCCCGCAGGTCAGTAGACCTAGGGCCTACATGCCATAGGAATACCTTTAGGCAGGCAGGCTCGGAGAAAGCTAACAGGCGTATTTTTCTTTTGTTATTTTATTCTCTTAGAGCAGAGCTTATCCTGCCATTGCGTTGGGCAGAGAAGTATATCTTTTGCTAATACCTATAATTAACTGCTTTCGCCGTTTTAGCCTAAGTCTGTTCGATTTGAATATTTTTCCACGGGCGGCATAGGTACCGTACAAGAAAAACGCTTCGCGCTTTATCCAAAGATGCGTTTTTCTTGTCCGCTAGGGGCTGCCGCCCCTTCGGCGAGCCTGCGGGCTCTGAGCACCCCGCAAGAGTAAGGGGCACGCCCCTTACAAA
>JAGXTN010000134.1 GCA_018333455.1 Dethiobacter sp.
AAATTATCCTTACAAGGAAGTGTATAAAAAATGTTTGGCATAAAAAGTAGCTTAATCAAAAAAACGAGCGGTGCTCTGTGGATAACTCACAGAGTTTAATAAATATTCGCGAGTAGAAATTTGAAAAATATAAATTGTCAAAAATGATTGAAAGGTGATGGCAGAAATGGTAAAATATTCATGTAACGGTCTAGATTCTTCGTAAAATCATATTAATTCATGCGAATGAAAATTACACGTGGAATTTAGGTATCTTTAAACATCGAACGACTCGGATTGCGCGGACAGATAGAACTGGTGCAGGCGGATCTGTTCCCGGAGGGGCGCGCACCGTTGATCGTATGTAATCCGCCGTGGTTACCCGTGAGGCCGAGCTGTACGATTGAGCGCACGATATACGACCATGAAAGCAGCATGTTGCGCGGATTTCTCGGTGGTTTGGCTGCCCACTTGGCACCGGGCGGAGAGGGCTGGCTGATACTTTCCGACTTTGCCGAACACCTGGGCTTGCGCACTCGCGAAGAGTTGCTGGCCATGATCAAGGGCGCGGGCTTGAAGGTCATTGATCGATTGGATGTCAGACCAACGCACCCCAAAGTTTCCGATGCCGACGATCCGCTGCATGCTGCGCGCATGGCGGAGGTGACTTCATTGTGGCGGCTGGCGATTTGCTCCTGAATTGGGGCGAACAAGTTCGTCATTGCAGCGAAGGCTGGAGAAAATTCGGGGTCAGCAGTTTTTTTACGCGCAGCGTAAATTACTCTGACCCATGATTTCGACGGGTGCAAGGGGGAGAGCAAGTTTGTCATTCCAGTGGCTGGAATCCAGTGTCGTTGTATGTTCCTGTGTGAGCAAAAGACGCTGGACCCCAGCCTTCGCTGGGGTGACAGAAATACTCATGCCTTGCCAACCCTGAGGAACGACAGTGCTACCATAGAGCTCGCGCCAACCTTTTCGCTATTTATCTATCCACATGCCCGCCCGCGTCCAGACCGAAGATTTCGACCTTTCCACCGAGGTGGCTGCCTTACGTGCAAATAATCCGAAGGTCGGCGCGATTGTCGCCTTTGTCGGCACCGTGCGCGACCTGAATGACGGCGCGGCTGTGGCGGAAATGGAACTGGAACACTACCCGGGCATGACAGAGCAGGCGCTGGAAGCTATCATTGCCGAGGCGCATGCGCGATGGGATTTCATCGATGCGCTGGTGATCCATCGTGTCGGTCCTCTGAAACCGATGGATCAGATTGTGCTGGTTGTGGTCACTTCCAAGCATCGCGGCGAGGCTTTTTCCGCCTGCGAATTCATCATGGATTACCTGAAAACTGCCGCACCGTTCTGGAAGAAAGAGCAAACGCCTCAGGGCGCCCGCTGGGTCGATGCGCGGGTGACGGACGACGAAGCGATGGCCAGATGGAAGATTGAACCGGGAAATACGGGAGTGAAAAAATGAATTTTATTGCGGTCGGAATGGGAGCGGCATTTGGTGCCTGGTTACGCTGGGGGTTGAGTGTATTGCTGAACCCGGTTCACAGCCATCTGCCGCTCGGTACGATCATCGCCAATCTGGGCGGTGGTTTCTTGATCGGCATTTCGGTAGCGTTTTTTGGCAGTCACCCTGGCCTGACGCCGGAATGGCGACTGTTTGTCGTCACCGGCTTTTTGGGCGGATTGACTACCTTCTCGACCTTTTCCGCCGAATCGATGCTGCTGCTGCAGCGCGGAGAATTCTTCTGGGCGTTCGGCCATTCGGCGTTGCATCTAGTCGGCGCGCTCCTGTTCTGTTTCCTGGGCTTTGCGCTTTATCGAGCACTCTCGATCTGATTAATCGCTCGTAGTTGGCATTGAACGGAAACAAGTCCATTCCCCGGTCTTTGCTGGCTTCATTGCCATGCAGATTGCTCATGCCCGATCTGGCATGGCCTTGATGTAAATCTATTTCCTCCTGCTTGTTGTCTCCATAATGCTTGAAAAAGGGGCAATCTGGCCCAATCTTCAAGTCAATATGATTTTTGGAGCAAGCAATGCGACAAGACAAAATGACGACCAAGCTGCAGGAAGCGCTGTCCGATGCGCATAGTCTGGCTGTGGGCAACGACAACCAATACATCGATCCGGTGCATATGGTCCTGGCACTGTTGCAGCAGGATGATGGCGGCGCCAGTTCACTGTTGCAGCGTGCGGGTGCAAACGTTCCGGGCTTGTCAGCCGCGTTAAAAAGTGCGCTGGATCGGCTTCCGAAAGTGACCGGCACCGGCGGCGACGTGCAAGTCGGGCGCGAGCTGATGTCCTTGCTGAATCTGGCCGACAAGGAATCGCAAAAGCGCGGCGACCAGTTTGTCGCCAGCGAAATGATTCTGCTGGCGCTAACGGAGGATAAATCTCCTGCCGGTAAGCTGGCAAAGGAAAACGGTCTGACACGCAAGGCTCTGGAGTCGGCAATTGAGGTCGTGCGCGGCGGCGCGAAGGTGGATTCAGCCGAAGCTGAAGGCCAGCGGGAATCCCTGAAAAAATACACGATGGACCTGACCGAGCGCGCCAGAAGCGGCAAGCTGGACCCGGTGATCGGCCGCGACGATGAAATTCGGCGCGCAATACAGATTTTGCAGCGCCGCACCAAGAATAATCCGGTGCTGATCGGCGAGCCGGGCGTCGGCAAGACTGCGATTGTCGAAGGGCTGGCGCAGCGCATCGTCAACGGTGAGGTGCCGGACAGCCTGAAAGGCAAGCGGGTGCTATCGCTCGATATGGCATCTTTGCTGGCGGGTGCAAAATATCGCGGCGAATTCGAGGAACGCCTGAAGGCGGTGTTGAAGGAGCTGGCGCAGGACGAGGGCCAGAAAAATCATTCTGCAGGGTACGAAGTGCTATACCATCGCCCTTTGCGGCAAGCTTGGTCATGTTGATGCCGCGATTACCTTGCGTGATACAGGAATGGAGAGACTTAAAAAACTGGCCGCCATGATCCGCCAAAAGAAGGCAGAAGAAGTAGCCTAAGTTTTTATCGGTGTACAGCTCCTGACAGAGACAATAATAAAGTTTTTTCGCTCTGTCAGGAGCTGGTGAATAATGTCTCCGATGCGGGAGGTGATTCTGAGGTGACGTAATAGTGGCTGCGGTAGAAGTATCCAGAATACTCTAAAAGTACTAAGGCATAATAGGAAGGAGAAACGAAATGGTAAAGGAACCAACGACAACAGAAACGGGGCCTGAGTTAAGTTATGAAAAGCTTTATCGACCGGCAAAGGAGTTCAAAAGCAGAAGTGATTATTTGGATCACGAACTCCAGATAATAAACCCCAAAAACAAGGGGTGGGGATTCTTAAGGCCTGGGAAGGATTTTAGGTTTGAATTGGAAGATTTGCTTCCCGCGATTGCAGGAACCATAGGGGGATCTGTATTAGCGTTCGGCATAGTGGGTGCCTATGCCACCGGATTTGGGCTACCTCATGAATTCTTGGTAGAAAACGTTAGACTCGAACTGGTGATAGTAGGGCTTTTCATGATGTTGTTTCATTTTCTAAATCCGCGGTTGGGCGGTGTAGGTCAGCATGGTTGGATGATTCCCCTTATCCCGTTGGTAGTCGCAGCAGGGGGCCATCCGCTCGCTTTAGGAGTCACATTGGGTGTGCTGGGCTTGGCATTAAGCTTCGTAAGAGGCGGAGCCCTGCTGCAAGCCCTGACCCCAAACGGTGTGGTCGCCGGAATGCTCATATTCTTTGGCGTCGACGGAATGTTGAGTCAGATACGGGCTCTTAACGCGTGGACCACTGGGTTAGGAATAGCTTACCTGTTTACTGCGATGGCAATGGCTGCCATGCTTGTCTACGCCTTACTGGCAAAGCTACAAGCGCGATGGGCTGCCATACCGGCGTGCACAGCTGTATGCGCGATTATTGCTCTAGCTATGGGAGCTCCGTTTCAATTTCAAACCGCTCCTGGTTTCCCCAATTTCAACCCATTTTATTGGTGGGGAGCCGATACCGGGTGGATGCTTGGAATGCCGACTTTAGAACAGTTTATTGCTGTGATACCTTTTGCGATAATAGGAGTCGTCATGTGGCCGCCTGACGCCATAGGATTAATAGCGTTTCAGCGGGCGGGCTATCCCGCAGGCACAGAGAAGGCCCTGATACACATTGACGATACCTTCAAAGCGCTTGGGGTTAGGAATATAGTCACAAATACAATAGGTAGCGGCGTTCTCAGCGACCCATGGGGTACGTATGTCATTCCGGCGAGTATCATTAAGAGACCGCTACCTGCAGCGGGAATCCTATTAGGAGTTTTCTTTCTTTTGTCGGGCATTTCCGGTTTTATGATGGACCTCTTCGTTTTTCCGCCGGTGGTTAGAATTGGCTTAATGGTTGGTGTGTTTATTCCCCTTTTTGAGATTGGAATGCGACTGCTAAAAACGGCTCGGGATACGGTGGGAGCGGGCATGTGTTTGGCGACGTCACTGTTTGTAAACCCGGTTGTAGGGTGGGCGTTTGCAACGATGGTTGAAAATTATGGATTGCTGGGCCCTATTGAACCTGAGAGATTAGAAATGATGGGTAAGGTAATGTCACGAAAGACCCAACTTATTATATCGACTGTAACATTTATTATCGTTTTTGTGATCATGGGATGGGTTGGGCTTTTGCCCGGGGTTCCTAAATTTTAGTAGATTGACAGCTTCATGGCTATAGCAAGGGAGTCTAGCAAGACCGTTTGCGAAGTCTAATTTAGGATACACCTGACGCAGCTGTGCTTAGGTAGCCTTAAATATCGTGCTGGCTGCCGGAAAAAGCCTACGTCCGGTGTATAAGAGGTGGAGAGGATGTTCCCCAGCAAGTTTTTGAGTGGGATAGTACTTACATGAGGGGGGATTGACCGTGAAAATTTTAGCTTGCACAGATGGCTCGAAGATTAGTCAAAAAGTCCTGGAAGAAGCGGCGAGAATTGCGGGGAGTTGCAATGCGGATGAGGTCGTTATTATTTATGTCGATAATCGAAAACCTGATATTTCAGGTGTAATCGACACAGGCAGTTATATCAGGCCGGAGGATGCGGAGCGTCTTGCCGAACTGATAAATAAGCATAGAGAGGAAAAGGAAAGGATTTTAGCGGAAGCCTTAAGTTTTTTCGAAACCTGAACTCCCTAAAATTTTAGCGTAGACAGGAGAAAAACGTAAGAATAATCCAATCCCCATTCAGGATAGTCGACTTTAAGCCTTTTGTAGGCTCTCTTTGTATATTATTAGCCTCTTGAATTC
>JAGXTN010000136.1 GCA_018333455.1 Dethiobacter sp.
AGGCCCCGGATGAGTACGTCGTCATTACACCGCTCTTGGACATTTTTGAAGTCCACGCCGACGACGTTCCGGGGCTTGAGGTGCAGGAAGCGCGGCTGTCGCTCTTTTGCAAGGGCAGCTACACCCGGCGAAAGAATCAGCTTGCGGCTGCTCTCTTAAACGCTAAGTTCACTGTCACCAGCCGGCGCTACCTCGGCTACGAGAACGACACAGGCTATCACCACTATGTTATTGATGTGGCAAAAGAATACGAACTGCAGGAGGAATGATTATGGCAACAATCGGTCTTGACCGGCTCTACTACGCGCCGATCACAGAGGCGGCAAACGGCAACGAAACTTACGGCACGCCGCTAATGTTGGCAAAGGCGATCTCAGCGGAGCTCTCAATCGAGCTTGCCGAGGCGACGCTTTATGCCGACGACGGCGCTGTGGAGGTAGTAAAGGAATTCCAAAGCGGTACATTAACACTTAGCGTGGATGGTATCGGCCGTGCTGTTGCTGCAGCGCTGACAGGTGCAACGGTGGATTCTAAAGGTGTGCTCATTTCAAGCAGCGAGGATGTCGGGATGCCTGTTGCGGTAGGGTTTAGGGCAAAGAAAGCAAATGGCAAGTACAGATACTTCTGGCTCTATCGCGTAAAGTTTGGCATCCCGCCTACTAATTTGGAAACGAAAAGTGACTCAATCACATTTTCTACTCCCTCTATCGAAGGCACGGTGCTTAGGCGAAACAAAGCAGATTCAAGAGGACAGCATCCTTGGAAAGCTGAAGTAAACGAGGATGATGCAAGCGTATTGCCGGCCACGATAAATGCTTGGTATACGTTGGTTTACGAACCGGCATATACACCATAGGGGGGTGACTGTTTATGGATAACGAAAGAAGCGCAAATATCAATATCGGCGGTGCGGACTATGAACTGGTGCTGACCACTCGCGCCACAAAGGAGATTGCAAGACGCTACGGAGGCCTTCAGAACCTTGGCGAAAAGCTGATGCAGGCAGAGAACTTTGAA
>JAGXTN010000157.1 GCA_018333455.1 Dethiobacter sp.
AAATTATATCGTTCAGGGAAGCTACGATCCTATGCGTTGGGGTTTGTAAGGGGCGTGCCCCTTACTCTTGCGGGGTGCTCAGAGCCTGCAGGCTCGCCGAAGGGGCGGCAGCCCCTAGCGGATAAAAAAGACGCGTCAGTTGATAGAAAACGCGAAGCGTCTTTTTTAGTTTAATGTGTTGTCGCTTATATTTTCTGCTTTCCTTAGAATACTAACAGTGAGCGATTTTTTCTAAGGAGGCAAAGAAGAATTGATGTTTAGAAAACAGTTGTTAGTTGGGCTATTGCTCGGTGCGTTGCTAATTTTTTTGAGCGGTTGCCCATTTCGCCGTCAACCCGAATTGACGCCTGCGCCCTTTGGGCAGCCTAAGGCAGCCAGAGAGCGGCAGTCATCGCCGCCTGCTATCCCCGCAGAGATTAACCGAGGAGTCAATCAGGAGCCAAAATTGCGGGTATTCATTGCAGAGCGCAATCAAATCCGTACCATGAATATGGAGGAGTATCTGCAGGGTGTGGTGGCGGCTGAAATGGATACTGACTGGCCGATTGAGGCGCTCGCAGCTCAGGCGATTATTGCCCGTACCTTTACATTGCATAAAATAGAGGAGTTTGGAGGTGTCCCGGAACGCAACGCCCACGCCTCGACAGATATTAAAGAATTTCAGGCTTATGATGCCGCCCGGATAAATGACAATGTACGGGCAGCAGTGGAAAAAACCCGGGGACAGGTGCTTGTTCACAATAACCAGTTTATCCGCGCCTGGTTTCACGCCTACGCCGGCCCCAGAACCGCCTTAGCCAGGGAAGGGTTGGGGTTTAAGGGGCCGAATCCGCCATATATCCAGATTGTCGATAGCAAGGCAGGAGCTGTAATTCCCGCAGAAGAAAAAAATTTTACCGCCAGTTTTCCTCTCTATCGTATTCGTACTGCGACAAGGCAGATCGTTGGAAGGGACCCAGGTAAGGTTACAAGCGTGGAAATTGCCCAAAAAGGACCGTCTGGTCGGGTCACCCTTTTTCGAGTCAATGACATAGAAGTCCCCGGTCCGCAGTTACGCTTGGCGCTAGGGAGTACTGTGATGCGCGCTACCTTTATTAACAGCTTGAAGATTGAGGGCAACAAGTTGGTGATGTCAGGCACAGGCTATGGGCATGGTGTGGGTATGTGCCAGTGGGGTGCCAAGGGACTTGCTGAGAAGGGTAGCAGCGCAGCAGAAATCGCCAAATATTTCTACAGAAATGTTGAAATAGTCAAAATGTGGAACTAAGCGAAAAGACAATGAATAACGTGGCAGCGCAGTATGGCGCTGCCACGTTATTTTGGTCTAAAATTTCGCCTAATTCATAGTTATGGAATAGAGACTGCCGAGCGCGCAAAGAAGGAGGAAAGGAAGATGGAGCACAATTATCAGAAAAGCTCAAATCAGAATCAGCATAGGTTAATCATCCAGAACCGGGAGAGCATGGATGTGACAGGAGTATTGCATGTGGACAGTTTTGATGATGAGGAAGTGATTTTAGAGACAGAACAAGGGATTTTAGCTATCCGGGGTGAGGAGCTGCATATCAAGCAGTTAAACTTAGAAAAAGGAGAACTGGCGATTGAAGGCCTAATTTTAGAGTTAGCCTACTCGGATGATAAGCGCTTCCGTGATCGCGGCAAAGGCCTCTTTGAGCGGCTTTTTAAGTAAACGGAGGGAAGCTAGGTGCAGGATAGCTTTATTGGCGACCAGTTGCAAACGTTTGCGTTGACTATTGGCTTGGGTCTTCTAATTGGTTTAATTTACGATTTTATGATGGCAGGCAAAAAATTTATCAGGCTTTCCCGAGGCGTTCATTTCCTGATCGATCTCCTGTTTTGCCTGATGATGACACTTTTAGTATTTATTGCCCTTTTAGCTAATAATTGGGGAGAAGTCAGAGCCTATGTTTTTATCGGGCTTGGTGGCGGAATCCTCATCTACATGTTCCTCTTTAGCAGGTCTGTTTCAAGGCTGCTGGCAAAAACTTTTTCTCTGCTAATTAGCTTCGTCTGGGGTATTATTCGTCCCTTCCTGCTAATCATCAGAAAAATTAGCCTGTTAATGGGTGAAATTAAAAAAAAGGCAGGGCATTTTGCCAGGGAAAAGAAGGAATAGCCTGTGCCGGGCGCGAATGAAGTTTAAAGCGCTAGTGATAAAAGGGGCATCTGGATGAAGGCCAAACCAGTTCAACAAAACAGGAAACTTGCTTATTTGCCGGAGGCGAGGCGGCGTTCACCCGCTGGGAATAAGCTGGTGAAAGGATTAATTATCGTCTTAATCCTCTATTTCGTCTTCTTATTTGCCACGCAATCCATCCGACTTCTCCAAATGCGCCGTACACTGTCTTCAATTGAAGCGGAAATTCAGGCGGTGCGCTTGCAAAACGAGGAAATGCTCAGAGAAATTGAGCAGCTCCACTCACCGGCTTATCTGGAGAAAATGGCTCGCGAGGAGCTTGGCATGGTTCGCTCCGGGGAGTTGTTGTTTCTTTTCCGCGAGTAGGACAACCAGGAATCAGCTAATCGCTATCTTTCTTGACAAACTGCCGAAACAGAATATAATTATGATAGATAGTTCAACAAGGGGGAATTGTGTTCGTATGTCTTTAGTGGTGGGTGCCATTGTGGAAGGGGTGGTGACAGGCATTACTCATTTCGGAGCTTTTATTCAGCTGGCGAATGGAGAGACCGGCCTGGTACACATTTCCGAGGTGGCCGATTCTTATGTGAAAGATATCAATGAGCATTTGCAGAAAAAGGATAAAGTCAAGGTAAAAATCCTTTCTGTAGATGGCAACGGCAAGATTGGCCTGTCCATTAAGCAGGCAAGCAGCAGTGGGGGGCGTGGCTCCCACAGTAAAGCGTCCCGAATGTCTTTTGAGGATAAGCTTAATAAATTTTTAAAAGACAGTGATGAGCGGTTGCTGGATCTGAAACGCAACACCGAATCAAAAAGGGGCGGAAAAGGGTCGCCATTCCGTGCCAATATGTAAAGGGGACTGCTTAAGTGCCTTCATTTTTCTCCGTTTTTCTGGTGCAGCAGCGCTTTTTGCGTTGCTGTCGGCTGGTCAAGGCGGGATGATGAAAAATAAAAAGCCTGTCCCTTTTGTCTTATGATTGGGGCAGTCATTGATATTGGTACCAATTCTGTGCGGTTGCTTGTGGCGCGCAGGGAAGGTGATACATTTTTCCCTTTGGCCCGCCAACTGGTGACCACTCGCCTGGGGGCAGGCCTGATCTCAACTAAGCTTTTGTCTTCAGAGGGAAAAGAGCGGACGTTAGATGCTATCAGGCGGTTTATGGCAACGGCAGACAGTTTGTCCACAGAAAAAATAATCATCGTTGGCACCAGCGCCATGCGGGAAGCGCAGGATGGTGCCATTTTTGCTGAGCAGATTCAAAACCAATTTGGGGTTATTGTGAATATTTTGCCTTGTGAGACTGAGGCAATCTACAGTTATACAGGTGCGACACTAAGTCTGTCATCAATGACAGGCGCTGTTGTTTTTGATTTGGGCGGCGGTTCCTGTGAAGTCATCTGGAGCCAAGCTGGTCAGCTGGTGCTGTGCAGTCGGAAAATAGGCGCCGTTTATCTCAGTGAGCGTTTCTTTGACCATGATCCTCCCCAAGCTGTGGAAGTTGAGGCAGCCAAGTTATTTATCAGGCAGCAGCTTGCCGGATGTTGTTTACCGTCTAGGCCGCTTGTGGGTGTGGGCGGGACTGTGACAAGTTTAGCCGCGATGGCTATGGAAATGAGAGAATATGTTGCCGAGCGAGTGCATGGCTATAGCTTGTCTCGGCTCACAGTGCGTAGCCTCTTGGCTGCCATGCTCAGCTTGCCATGCTCGGAACGGGGGCGGTTGCCCGGCATTCAAAAGGAGCGCGCGGCTATCTTGCCTGCCGGTACCCTTGTGGTGGAGATGTTATTGGCAATTAGCGGAGAATCATCGTTGCTTGTTTCCGAGGGAGATATTTTGCTTGGCAGCCTTTATCATCTTAGCGGAGAAGCATAAGTTTGGCGCCTAGTGCCAGTAACGCCAGTCCTGCCACCTTAGGCCAGGTAAAAGGAATTTTCTCTAAGCCGAAAAAGCCAAAGTGGTCAATCAATACTGCTGTCCCCACCTGCCCTACAATGATGGCTGTGGTGGCTGTGGCCACGCCTAATTGGGAAATGCTGGCTACCACTGTATAGAGGATAATTACGCCGATGGAACCTCCTAGATAAAGATACCAAGGGACATCTTGATATCTGCTCAAATCTCCCTTCCCCAGACGTAGAAGGAAGAGCGGAATGAGTACCGTGGCTAGTCCCACCAGCTGGACGATAAAGGTAGACTCTAACAAGCCGATAATTTTGCCTAGTCCTGTATTTATGGAGCCTTGTACGGCCATGAAAACACCGGCAATAAATGCCAGTAAAAGAGCAAACAGAGACAATGCACCGCATCCTTTCTTAAATGATTCATCTATATTCTGTGCCAAGAGAGGCTGTCTATGCGGAAAAGATTTTTCCGCATAGACAGCCTCCTTTTTTGCATATCTATCTGAGGAGGCAAGCCGGACGCTTGCTCTGGTAGAGAGGCGGGATTTCATTGAAAGCTGTTGTGCTGGTGGGGAATCCCAATGTGGGTAAAAGTGTATTGTTCTATCAGTTGACAGGAAACTATGTGACAGTTTCCAATTATCCCGGAACTACCGTGGAAGTATCCCACGGGTTAGCTAGCATAGAGGGTAGGCAGGTTAGAGTGTATGATAGCCCGGGGATTTACAGTTTATGGCCATTAACTGAAGAGGAGGCTATTACAAAAAGACTGTTGCTTGAGAAAAGGCCGGCTGTAGTAGTCCATGTGGTAGATGCCAAAAATCTGCCGCGCATGCTGCCGCTGACATTGGAACTGCAAGCTTGCGGTTTTTCCGTCATCCTGGTGCTGAACATGTTGGATGAAGCAAAAAGGCTGGGCGTGCAAATTAAGCGCGGGGAATTGGCCTCAAGGCTTGGCATAGCAGTCGTTGAAGCAGCATTTGTGCATGGGTGGGGTGTCAATGCTCTCAGGCGCCAAATCGCCGAGCAATTAAACAGCAGGTTAACAACCCGTCCTCTCTGCCAGGCGGCTATAATGCCGGAGCAAGAGCAACGGGATTTCATGGCTTCTGCTCTGCAACGCCGACAGGCGGCAGAAAAAATTCTGGAGGGGGTTTATAGTTGCGGTGATTTGAGGCGGGAGGCTTGGTTAGATAGGCTCACATTGCATCCTGTGCTGGGCTTGCTTTTTAGCATTGTTGCCATCTATGTCGGGGTTTATTTGTTAGTGGGACGCTTGGGCGCTGGGCTCTTGGTAGATTTATTTGATGGAGTTCTCTTTGCTGAAATTATTATTCCCCGGCTTACAGCTTGGATTGGCTTTCTCCCTTGGCAAGCGGTCCGTGAGTTGCTAGCAGGCGATTTTGGCATTTTAACTATGGGGTTTCGCTACGCCTTTGGCATCATCATGCCCATGGTAGGCACATTCTTCTTCGCTTTTGCCTTCTTGGAAGATAGCGGTTATCTGCCGCGTCTGGCGTATTGGGCCGATGGGCTGCTGAAAAAAATCGGTCTTAACGGGCGCGCGATTATTCCACTCGTCCTAGGTTTTGGTTGTGGCACCATGGCTGTAGTCGCAACTCGGACGCTGGAGAGTAGGCGTGAACGGATTGCCGCTACTTTCTTGCTGGCACTGGCGATCCCCTGCTCGGCACAGTTGGGATTGCTGCTGGCAATGTTAAGCGGTGCTCCTTTCCTTCTCTTAGTTTGGTGTTTGGTGGTACTCATTGTTTTTATCGTCGCCGGCTCCCTGCTAAACATCCTCCTTCCCGGCAAGCGGGCAGCATTCTTCATGGAATTGCCGCCCCTGCGGACGCCAAAGCTTGGGGCTCTTTTGCAAAAAACTCTAGCTCGAATGCGTTGGTATTTTATGGAGGTTGTCCCTGTTTTTGTTTTTATTAGTATCCTGCTCTGGCTTTTAGCTGAGACTGGACTGCTTGCCAGTCTGGTGGCCGGCCTAGTACCGCTTGTTGGGATGCTGGGTTTGCCGCCGGAAATGGCGCTTGTTTTCCTCTACGGTTTTTTTCGCCGGGATTACGGTGCTGCCGGTCTGTTTGACCTTTACCGCAGCGAGACGTTAAGCGGCGCGCAAATGCTGGTGGCGGCCGTTGCTCTGACACTATTTTTGCCATGCCTAGCGCAGTTGACGATGATAGCGCGGGAGCGGGGCGTGCCGGTGGCAGCCGCCATTGTATTTCTGGTGAGTATGACGGCGTTTGCCGCGGCCCTCTTGCTCCGGCTGGCGCTGGCTTTGCCGGTGTGGTAAGGAGGCTTGGCGTTGCAAAAAATAGTATCGCTTGACGACTGCTCTGCTGGAGAGGCAGGTAAGATTGTGGCGTTAGCTGCCGGAGACTATACAGTCATACGAAAATTGCAGAGCATGGGCCTAGTTCCGGGAGTACAAATCCGGATTATTCGTTGTCGTCCCGGCTTCCTCGTGCAGGCCGGCCATAGCAAGGTAGCTCTGGACCAATGCCTGGCGTCACAGATTATGCTGGAAAGAGACGGTTAATTTGTCGAAATATTTTTCTATTGAGCTCCCCTGCTCTGACAAATTCCTGTAGCTATCCGCCTTATAATATGGAGAAGGTGGAAAATAAAGGGGGATTTCCAGTGCCGGAGCGCAGTTCAGCCATTGAGCCGTATCTGAGAGTGAGCAGAGTTGACCGCAGTGCAGTAAAACCAACAGTGCGCAAACGCAGATTTGAGTTTCCCGCAGAGCTGGCAACCTGGGAGACGGTGGGTGCTTTACTGGCGTTAGTGCTGCTCTCGCGCTTAAACCTAATGGGAGAATTGGCACCGTTTGGCTTGGCCTATTGGGCAGTGGCCTCTCGGGGGGAATACCGGCGGATGGTACTTTATGGCATTTTTATGACGGCAGCGGTGGTGCAGGCAGGGGAACTGATTGCCGGAGTAGGGCTGCTGCTGTCTGCAGGTATCTTTTGTTTGTTACGCTATCGTTTGGACAAGCCCCGCCTACCGCTGACGGTGGCAATAGGGACAGCTCTTTTACTGGGCTCATTGCCACAATTATGGTTAAATAACTTTTATCCATATGATATTTTCTTGCTGGGCCTGGAAGCAACTATGGCTATGTTAGCTGGCGCCGTATTTTTTCAGGTGCACGCTTACCCTCGTCTCCGGCTAGCCGGAGACAGGGATGTGGAGGGAATCACTTCCTGGGCAGTCTTTGCCGGCTTGCTGTTGTTGTCCCTTGTGCAGGAAGGTTCGGTGCTGGTGCCGCTGGCCGCCGTAATTTCGCGGATTATTGTGCTGTGGGCAGCCTTTACTCTTGGTCCCGGTATGGCCGCCGCTGCAGGCGCTCTCTTAGGATTTCTGCTTGGCATTCAAGGGGCGGGCTTTGCTTGGCTAGGCATGCTGACCTTTTCCGGATTTTTTGCGGGTCTTTTCCGCTCTTACGGCAGGTTTGCGAGTGCGGGCGGCTTCCTCCTAGCAGCTGTTGCGCTCTCTCTCTATGTTGGCGGGCGAGAAGCGGTCGCCTTTGAAGCCGGCGTCTCTGCTGCCGCCATTGCGCTTTTTCTTCTTGCGCCCCTTCTCCCCATGAGGACTCGGATGCTGGCTTCATTTTTGCCGCATAGTGCCGAAGCTGAAGCGAAAAAAATCCGGGAACTGACGGCAAATCGCATTAAAGATTATGCCCTTGTTTTTAGGGAGCTGTCCACAGCATTTCAGCAGACAGCAACAGTAGAAAAGGAAAGCCCCTTGCCGCTTGCGGCGCTAGTGGATGCTGTGGTTGAAAAGGTGTGTAAATACTGCCCTTCCCGCAGGCGTTGTTGGGAAAAAGATTTGCAGCGCACATATAATGCCCTGCTCTGCGTACTGGCTGAATTAGAAAGCAAAGACAACGGCAAAGAAGCGAAAAGCCCGGAGTTCTTTCAAAAAATTTGTAAGAAAAAAGCAGAATTCCTGCAAACTGTCAGCATGTTTTATAAGCTGGAAGCATACCAGCATAGCTGCAATAAACGGTTGGAAGGAGGGCGGACTCTGGTAACTATGCAACTGGCAGGTTTGTCGCAAATCATGTTTAATCTGTCCAAAGAAGTGAGGGAGGGAGTTCCCGACGCGCAAAAATGCCTTAGGAACCAGTATTTTCATCTGGAAATAGGCGTGGCTCAGGCTGCCAAGGCAAATGCCGATGTTTGCGGCGACTATTATAGCTACCTGGAGCTGCGTGACGGGAAACAGGCGTATATTTTGAGCGATGGCATGGGGAATGGCAGCCAGGCTCAGCAGGAGAGCCGTTCCGCCGTCCAGTTGGTGGAACAACTGCTGCTAGCCGGCTTCCGTAAAGATGCGGTGGTGCGCACAGTCAATACTATTTTGCAACTTCGTTCCCAAGTAGAAAGTTTTGCCACTCTCGACCTTTTGGTGGTTGACGCAGAAAATGGCGAGGCTGAATTTTTGAAAATAGGCGCTGCTCCCAGCTATTTGCGTCAGCAGAACCGGGTACGCGAAATTAAAAGCCCTTCTGTGCCAATGGGCATTCTTGATGATGTGGAGCTGAAGCCAGTGTTTGTCCAGTTGGAAAATGATGCGCTGATTGTGATGTTGACAGACGGAATCCATGAAGTTTTGCCTGCACAGCCGGACTGGTTGAAAGATTATTTGGCTGGCCAGGTCTCAACTCATCCTCAGGTGTTGGCTGACGAAATTATGCATCAAGCGAGGTCTCTCTCCGGCCAAGTTGAGCTACGGGATGATATTACCGTGCTGGTATGTCGTGCTAAACGCTTAAAACATAAAATCCGCGATTTCGTCTCGAACTAGCGTCAACAGCCTCCCTAACCGGAGTGCTTTTTTTTCTTGTCTTGTGCCGGCAGGAATTTTTGCTCAAGACAAGAAGAAGAATAGGCATGAGCAGGAGGGATTTTGTTGCGGGAGCGGGTAGAGAAAACAATTAAAGAAAACAGTTTATTCTTAGCCGGCCAAAAGGTGCTGGTGGCCGTTTCCGGCGGACCAGATTCTCTCTGTCTGCTGCATCTTTTGCATAGTTTGGCAGATTCTTTGAACATATCCTTGCATGTGGTTCATATTCATCATGGGCTACGGCCCGAGGCGTCGGCAGAAGCTGCCAGCGTTAAAAAAGAAGCAATTCGCTTAGGGCTGCCAGTCACCGTTCGCCGTGTTGAAGTGAAAAAACTGCAGTCGCAATTAGGTTGTTCTTTGCAGGAAGCGGCTAGAAAAGCACGTTACAGCGTGTTGGCAGACGTGGCACGCCTTAACGGTGCCGCACGAGTCGCCACTGCCCATCACCGGGATGACCGAGTGGAAACCTTGCTCATGCGCCTCCTGTCCGGTAGTGGGCTAGACGGGTTAAAGGGTATTCCCCTCAAGCGTACGCTGGAGCACGGCATTGAAGTAGTCCGCCCATTGTATGATCTTTCACGGCAGGAAATAGAAAATTATTGTCGAACGTTTAAGCTGTCACCGCTTTGGGATCAGTCTAATATGCTGCCTCTGTATTACCGTAATCGCGTTAGGTTAGAGCTGCTGCCGTATTTGGAGGCGAAATTTGGCACACATATTCGCAGTGCGTTGGCAAATACCGCAGAAAATCTGACAGACGATGCCGCCTTTTTGGCTACTCTTGGCAGGGAAGCGTTTTGCGCTGTGACAGAAAGCAGCGGGACAGACGGAATTTGGTTGGATACTATTAAGCTCAATAAATTGCCTCCGGCACTACAAGCCCGCGTGATCCGTGAGGCACTATGGCATGCCGGTGCAATCAGGCCGGGGAGACAGCACGTGGCGCAAGTTCTGGCGTTAGCCACTCATCTTTCTCCCTCGGCACAGGCTGTTTTGCCAAACGGGGTGCTGGCTGCAAGAGCTTATAATCGGATGTGGCTTGGTAATTCCATTTCGCGACGAGACGCTGCGGCTGAAGTAACCGAAATCCATGGCCCAGGGTTGACATATCTTCCCCGCTTTGGATTATGGCTGCAAGTGGCAGTAAAATCGGCTGGAACTGTAGATTTGTCTCAGCTAAGCAGAAATGAAGCATGTCTTGATCTGGAAAAACTTTCTTGGCCGCTTTTGGTCAGAGGCCGAGAAGATGGGGACAGAATGCAGCCGTTGGGAGCGCCAGGCAGCCGTAAAGTAAAAAAGATTCTGGCAGACAGAAAAATTCCTTTAAGGCAAAGGGAGCAAATCCCTCTCATTATCAGCGCCCACCAGCTTGTTTGGTTGGCTGGAGTGGAGATTGCCGACTTTTGTAAAGTGACTGCGCAAACAGAAAAAGTGTTGTACCTTAAAATAGAGAAAGAATAAAGGGTGTGCGGGTTATGGACACATATGTCATAATGCCCGTAGGGGCCGGGCGAACACACAGGAAAACTGGGCGAACCCGTAGGGGCAGACCTGCGTGTCTGCCCAAATAACGTCTGCCCAAATAACGGATGTGACGAAACCCGTAGAGGCCGGGCGAACCCGTAGGGGCAGACCTACGTGTCTGCCCAAATAACGTCTGCCCGAATGATGGATGTGACGAAACCCGTAGGGGCCGGGCGAACCCGTAGGGGCAGACCTACGTGTCTGCCCAAATAACGGATGTGACGAAACCCGTAGGGGCCGGGCGAACACACAGGTTCGCCCCTACGTCTGCCCGAATGATGGATGTGACGAACCCGTAGGGGCCGGGCGAACACACAGGTTCGCCCCTACGTCTGCCCAAATAACGTCTGCCCAAATGATGGATGTGGCAAACCAGGCCAACGGGGCCAACCGGACGAACCGGGCGAACCCGTAGGGGCCGGGCGAACACACAGGTTCGCCCCTACGTGTCTGCCCGAATGATGGATGTGACGAACCCGTAGGGGCCGGGCGAACCCGTAGGGGCAGACCTACGTGTCTGCCCAAATAACGTCTGCCCAAATGATGGATGTGGCAAACCAGGCCAACGGGGCCAACCGGACGAACCGGGCGAACACGCAGGTTCGCCCCTACAGAAAGAATAAAGGGGTGTGTGGGTTATGAGTTGTGATCCTAACAAACACCACCGCCGATCAATCCGCCTGAAGGGTTATGATTATAGCCTGGCGGGAGCGTATTTCGTAACGATCTGCATGCATCAAAAGAAATGCCAGTTGGGCGATGTGGTGGATGGCGTAATGCGGTCGAATGAGGGCGGCTTGATGGTAGAACGCTGGTGGTTGGAATTGGTGCGGAAATTCCCTGCGGTGCATACGGACGCATACGTCATAATGCCGAATCATGTGCACGGCATCCTAGTCATTTCAGACACAATGACGGGCGAACCCTCTGGAAAATCGGGCGAACCCGTAAACCGGGCGAACACGCAGGTTCGCCCCTACGTCTGCCCAAATAACGGATGTGACCAACCGGGACGAAGATGTGACCAACCGGACGAACTGGGCGAACACACAGGTTCGCCCCTACGTGTCTGTCCAAATGGCCCTGGTTCGCCCCTACCGCAGGTCGTGAAATGGTTCAAAACCATGACGACCAACGCATATATTCGTGGTGTGAAAACGTTGGGCTGGCCGCCGTTTTCTGAGAAATTGTGGCAACGCAATTATTTATGAACACATCATCCGGGATAACGAATCGTTTGAACTTATCCGGGAATACATCGCAAACAACCCGTTGCAGTGGCAATTTGATCGAGAGAATCCAGGACGAGTTGAAGCTTGCTTGAGAGTTTCCGAGAAAACATAGAAAGAATAAAGGGGTGGGTAATTTGCCAGAGAAAAGACTTGAAAAAATATTGTTGGGCAGAACTGAAATCGAGCAAAAAATCGTGGAGCTTGGCAGTCAAATCAGTAAAGACTATGAGGGAAAAGAGCTGCTGTTAATCTGTGTCCTTAAAGGAGCAGTCATCTTTTTGGCAGATCTAATGCGCCACTTAACCGTGCCGGCCGAGATTGATTTCATGGCTGTTTCATCTTACGGCGCGTCCACCGAGTCATCAGGAGTAGTGCGAATTTTAAAAGATTTAGACTGTAGCATTGAAAACAAACACTGCTTAATTGTGGAAGATATTATTGATAGCGGTTTGACCTTAAAATATCTGGAAGAAAATCTGCTCTCTCGGCATCCCGCCTCCATCAAGATAGTGGCGCTGCTAGATAAACCGGAGCGCCGCAAAGTAGCCATTCAGCCTGATTATTGCGGCTTTAAGATTCCCGATGAATTTGTGGTGGGGTATGGCCTGGATTTTAGCGAGCAGTATCGTGGTTTGCCAGATTTATGTGTGTTGGCATAAACGGTCAGAGCAAGTTGTTGCGACCATTTTTGTCTGCTCAAAAAACTGATTCGGAACAAAATAAAATTGACTATGTAGCATTGTTGTGCTACATTTAAATTTGAAGGGGTGATAAGATGGCGAAAAAAATCATTTTGCGTCAAATGGGTGGTTCAATTGGCGCTACTATTCCAAAAGAAATTGCTGAGCGCTTTCATTTGCAGAAGGGAGATGAAGTGTTTGTCTCGGAATCTGCGAGGGGCATTCTTATAACTCCGTACGACCCAAACTTCGAGAAAGTAATGGCTGTCTATGAAAAGGGCGCAAAAAAATACCGCAACGCATTGCGTGAGCTTGCTAAGTAGGTGACATTTTGAAAGAGCCGACTTGGCTTTCAACATCCATAGTTGAAGCTATTCATCTAAGTCAAATACGGGAACATGGTGGCCGGCTCGGATTCAGAGACAAGAACGCTTTGCAATCTGCAATGGCGCGTCCGGTAAACCGTTGGCATTATGATCAAGCAAATATTACAGCTTTGGCAGCTGCTTACGGATATGGTTTGGCAAAGAATCACTGCTTTATTGACGGCAACAAGAGAATTGCATTTATGGCGATGTATACTTTCCTTGGACTGAACGGGTATGACCTCGAGGCAACAGAGCACGAGGTTGTTGACCTAATGGTTGCCGTTGCGGACGGTAGCGTTTCTGAGGAACAATTAGCATTCTGGCTTCACCGGCACCTACATGAGAGCCAATTGCATACATCGGATACGGTACGGTTTCGACCCTGTAAATAACCAATGCGTGTTCATCTGTGCGTTCCATTGTCAATTAAATAACAGGAGGTATTGTTTAATGGGTTCTGTATTAGGTAAAGTTCTGCGCGTTAACTTAACCACCGGAGCCATTTACACAGAGGAGCTTTCTGCAAAACTTTCCAAAGAATTTATTGGCGGCAGAGGTTTAGGGGGCAAGATGCTAGCTGATGAAATCCCGGTGGGCATCGATTCTCTCTCGGCGGAGAATAAGCTTTTTTTTGTCACCGGACCACTGACCGGCACGACTGCCCCTACAGGCGGTCGTTACATGGTTGTGACTAAGTCCCCGCTAAATGACGTTATTGCTTCATCAAACTCTGGTGGTTTCTGGGGTGCCGAATTAAAATTCGCCGGCTATGACCTGTTGGCAGTGGAAGGCAAGGCGGCTGAACCTGTTTACATCAGCATTAAAGATGAGCTGGTGGAAATCAAGCCTGCCGGTCATCTTTGGGGCAAAAACACTAATGAGACGACTGATATGCTTCTGAAAGAATTTGGCGACACCAAAGCCCGGGTAGCTAATATTGGTACTGCCGGTGAACAGCTTTCCCGGATTGCTTGTATTATTAACGACCGCTGGCGAGCAGCCGGTCGCTCTGGAGTAGGCGCAGTGATGGGCGCCAAGAATCTGAAGGCTATTGTCGTGCGAGGCAGTAATAAAGTGGAAGTGGCTGACCCGGAAAAATTTAAAGAACATGTAAAAGATGCCATGGCTAAAATTAAAGAAAATGGTGTTACCGGGCAAGGTTTGCCGGCTTACGGCACTGCCGTGCTGGTAAACATTATTAACGAAGCAGGAATTTTCCCCACAAACAACTTTCAATACGGCGTATTCCCAAATGCTGAAGAAATTTCTGGAGAAGCCGTTGCCGAAAAATATATGAAGAAGAAGGACCCCTGTTTTCGTTGTCCCATTGCCTGCGGCCGCTACTGTGAAATAGACGGGGTAGGCGGCGGCGGACCAGAATATGAGACGGTGTGGGCTTTTGGCAGTGACTGCGGCATTTCCGACTTAAAGGCAGTTATTAAGGCTAACAACGCCTGTAACGAAGTGGGTGTAGACACTATTTCGGCCGGGGCGACTATTGCTGCTGCTATGGAACTGTATCAGCGCGGTTTTGTCAAAGATGCTGATTTAAACGGCGGACCTGCGCTGCAATGGGGTAACGGTGAAGCAATTGTGGAGTGGGTTCTGCGCATGGCTGACAAAGAAGGCTTTGGCGCTAAACTGGCCATGGGTTCTGCGCGCTTGGCTGCGGCTTACGGTGCTCCCGAGTTGTCCATGACTGTTAAGAAGCTTGAATTGCCAGCATATGACCCTCGCGGCCTGATGGGTCACGGGTTGCAGTATGCCACGGCTAACCGTGGCGGTTGCCATGTGCGCGGCTATATGATTTCTCCCGAAATTTTGGGTGTGCCTGAGGCACTCGATCGTTTTTCCATCGAGGGTAAGGCTGAATGGGTCAAAATTTTTCAGGATCTCACCGCCGCGATTGACAGTTCCGGTTTATGTCTCTTTACTTCCTTTGCGCTTGGTGCCCAGGAGTACGCCGACCTACTCACTACTGCCACCGGTGTAAATTACAGCGCCGATGATGTGCTGGCCAGTGGAGAGCGCTGTTTCAACGTGGAACGGCTGTTCAACTTTGCGGAAGGATATACCGCCGCAGACGACACTCTGCCTAAGCGTTTTCTGGAAGACCCTATGCCGGCAGGTCCGAGCAAGGGGCATTTGCATCGGTTGAAAGAACTGTTGCCCAAGTATTACGAGATTCGCGGCTGGGATGCGGAAGGCGTGCCTAGCGACAAGCGAAAAAAAGCTTTAGGCCTGTAAGTTGAGCCAAGCAGGAGGGCTCCCTCTCGGGAGCCCTCCTTTCCCATCGCATCTATTGGATGATGCAGACGAGATTGTTTGCGAGCAAAGGATATGGCAAATCTCTGCAGAGGGGTGACTAATGATGAAAGTAACAGTAAAGCTGTTTGCTACTCTCCGCCATAACCGTTTCAAGGTGGCTGAACATGAGTATTCTGCAGCGCCAACCATCTTGGCTGTTGCGGAAGAATTGGCAATCCCTCGGGAAGAGTTGGCTCTTACGATGGTAAACGGGATATTGGTCTCAGTGGAACATGTGCTGCAGGATGGGGATACGCTGTCCATCTTTCCACCGGTAGGAGGTGGTTAGTATGGCGTCGTTGTCCGAATTTCTTTTATCCCGGTTGGAGGATGAGATGATTTCCTGGCAGGTTCAGCAGGAAGCGGCTAACCGTTTTAAGCTGACCACTAGCCAGATAGAGGAAGAAATTCTTAATGCCGGTTTTTTGCCGGCTCGCTATCAGCGAAACTGTAAAACAATTTCCGTAGCCGAACAACAGCTGCTTTTTCGCAGCCGAGTTACAGTGATTGGTTGTGGCGGCCTAGGTGGCTATGTCTTGGAAGAGTTGGCGCGGCTTGGCGTGGGACAGCTTGTGGCTGTAGACCATGATGTGTTTGAAGAACACAATCTCAACCGCCAGCTTTTAGCGACCATCTCTACATTGGGTCGCTTTAAAGCAGACGTGGTGGCTGAACGGATTGCTTCCATTAACCCTGCGGTAGAGTTTGTACCCATTAAAGAAGCCTTTGCCAGAGAGAATAGCGAACGTCTGCTTGCGGGGAGTCAGGTAGTAGTGGACGGGCTGGATACTATTGGCACTCGGCTTTTGTTGTCTTCCGTTTGCCGAGAGCTAGCTATCCCCTTGGTGCACGGCGCCATTTGTGGCTGGTTTGGACAGGTGGCCACCCAATTCCCGGGAGAGGATACTTTGGAGAAATTGTATCTGAGGTGTACAGAGGATAGAGGGATGGAAAAAATCTATGGGAATCCCTCTTTTACGCCGGCTACCGTTGCCAGCCTGCAGACAGCGGAAGTTTGTAAGATTCTGCTTGGCAGAGGTTCTTTGCTGCGAAAAAGAGTGCTTTGCTTAAATTTATTAGCCATGGAATTGGATGAATTGCAGCTTTAAAAAAACGGAGGAAACGCTATGTGCGCATTGCTTGATCCCTTCGGCAGGAAACTGGAATACCTGCGTGTTTCAGTAGTGGACAGCTGTAATTTGCGTTGCTTTTATTGCCGCCCCGGCTATGCCTGCCGCCAGCACAGTGTAAGGGGAGAAATGACCCGCGAAGAGCTTGTACGGGTCGTGGTAGCCGGTCAGGCCGTAGGAATTCGTAAGGTTCGGCTGACTGGAGGCGAACCGCTGATTCGCAGAGATATTGTAGAACTGGTCAGAGACATTGCCCAGATTCCCGGAATTTTTGACTTGAGTCTGACTACAAACGGGACACTACTGAAAAAATTGGCAGCGCCACTAGCGGCAGCGGGGCTAAAAAGGGTTAATATTTCGCTGGATTCCCTTGAAGACCGCAACTTTGCGCAGATTACCTGCGGCGGCAAGCTGCAACCTACATTAGACGGCATAGATGCGGCATTTGCTGCCGGGCTCACCCCTGTTAAGCTAAATATGGTGGTGATGAAGGGTCTTAACGACCATGAGGTGGAAAATTTTGCGCGGCTGACAATTGAGCGGGATATTCTGGTACGCTTTATCGAATATATGCCGATGTTGGGTCAGGAAGAAACATGGCGGCGGCATTACTTCTCTTCCCGGGAAACGATGGCACTCTGTAAAAAAATTGCTCCGCTGCAATTACTGCCCGAAGAAACTTTAAACGGCCCGGCTAAATATTTTCGTCTCCAGGGAGCGGTCGGGATGGTCGGTTTCATTACCCCTGTAAGTCAGCATTTTTGTGCAGACTGTAACCGGTTGCGGCTGACTAGCGACGGTAAAATTAGACCCTGTCTGTTTGCGGCAGACGAAATTGATCTGCGGCCGGCTTTGGCTGCCGGCGCAGACTTGAGGCCACTTTTTCTGGAAGCAGCCGCGAGAAAGCCTGCTAACGCAGAAACCAGCCCAGCAGCCAGGGGTGCTACCTGCGGGCCGCTTGGGATGGTAGAAATTGGCGGTTAAAAGAGGAGGGGAAGGCAAATGGCACGGATTGTTGCCGTTTCTGTCAGTGAGAAAAAAGGGATGCGCAAAACTAATGTTTGCGAAGCGTGGCTGGAAGTAGAACATGGCATCAACGGAGACGCTCATGCGGGTGACGGGCACCGCCAAGTTAGCCTGCTCGCAAAAGAGAGCATTGAAAAAATGCAGGCATTGGGTCTGGACGTCAGAGCCGGGGATTTTGCCGAAAATCTGACGACAGAAGGCCTAGAGCTGCCTGTGCTGCCGGTGGGCGCGCAGCTTTTGGCAGGGGATGGCGTGACTCTCGAAGTTACGCAAATCGGGAAGACTTGCCATGAACGCTGTGCCATCTATTATCAGGCAGGCGATTGCGTCATGCCAAAAGAGGGGATTTTTGCGCGCGTGCTTTCGGGTGGACGGGTCGCTCCGGGCGATGAAATTACAATACTATTTAAATAGGGCAGGAATATTGCTTAATAAGTCGAAAGGAATAATAGTATGACGAAATTTTTAGAATAATCATTAAAGACAGGTGACTGCGATGAAAAAGGCAACAAGAGTTTTTATTTTTTTATTGGGGAGTATATTTCTTTTTTCAGGATGTGGTGGAGGCCAAGAGCCACAGACAGCAAAGACGTCTGTACCGCTAAAACAGGAGATTACTTCCAGTCAGTTTGAATCAGCTCATACTTGCCAGTATTGTCACCAGAAAATTTACCAACAATGGCGCGGCACAGCCCACGCATCCTCGTCAACAAACCCGGTATTTTTGGCGGAAATGAGAAGTACAAGCCAAGCAACAGGCGGTGCGTCTGATGAATTTTGTGTCAGTTGCCATCTTCCTGTGGGCTGGTTAGCCGCAGAAATTCCCCCGGTAGATGGGAGCAGCCTGAGCGACATGGCGAAGCAGGGTGTGTCGTGTGACTTATGTCATACAATCACCGCTGTTACAGGTGAAGGCAATGCAGCATTTCAACTGACACCCGGCAGAACTAAATTTGGGCCGCTTGCTGACCCATTGCAAAATCCAATTCATGAAAGTGCTTTCAGCAAACTTCATACACAAGCAGAGTTTTGCAGCTCTTGCCATGAAATCATTCACCCTCAGAGCGGATTGGTATTAGCATCCACATTTAGTGAATGGCAACAAAGCGTTTATGGCTCAAGGAGAATAACTTGTCAGGATTGTCACATGACGCCGGGGCCCGGAGTGAGCAAGCCTAATCCCGGAGTAACTGCCACAGGCGCCCCCAAAGTACGGGAGCACACTTGGCAGCATGATCTGGTGGGCAACAATGTTTTTGCCATGCGGCGTGCCGGGTTCCCTGCCCATGCGGCCAGAGCAGAAGAAAATTTGCAAGCGGCAGCAGTCTTATTTCTGGGGCTTCCTGCGCAACTGAGCCCTTATCAGTCGACTGAAATAAATATTCGGATTCGCAACGATGGAGCCGGACACTATTTGCCCACCGGTCTTTCATTGTTTAAAGATATGTGGTTGGAAGTAGTTTGCACCGACCAGTCAGGGCGGATAGTCCATAGCAGCGGCGTCCTGACTGAGGCAGGAGCTATTCCTGACGATACAGTAGTTTTTGGGACCAGCTTTGCCGATGCCTCCGGAGAGGAAACTGATAATCTTTGGGAAGCAATCAAAGTGTTGCGTGATCACCGTATCCCGCCTCAAGAGTATGTCGATGAGTTTGTGGAAATTCCGGGCCTGCCCTTGCCGGGGACTCTGAATGTCCGGGTTCGCCTGCTCCACAGAAACATTACTTTGCAACGAGCCGCCCAATTAGGCATTAGCATTGCTGAAGTCCCGGTAGTGGTGATGGCAGAGATAAGCGGTCAAATAAAGGTGCGTTGAAAGTTGAAAGAGGAAGAACTGCTCCGCTCTTTGCTCCCTGCATGATTCAGCAATGTGTCTTGCTCTGCTTGGATCGAACCTTGTAGGCATAGATAAGATGTGTTACAATGGAGTTCGGGAGTAAAGCCTTTTTTAGAGAGGAGGAATCTTTCGTGAATAAATTTGCTCGACAGGCAATTTTTTACTTGTTGATTTTTTTTATTGCCGTTGCCATCATTCAGTATTTTAACCAGCCTACTGAACGGGCAGAAGACCTAAGATATGACGAGTTTTTAATGGCGCTTGAGGATAATCAGGTCAGGGATCTGTTAATTGTGGGCAATGAATTGACCGGTACATTGCGGGATGGCAGGCAGTTTCGTGCCTATAATCCAGAGGGCGCCTTGTTGATTCCTCGCCTTGAAGGGAAGGATATTGAATTTCAGGCCGTTCCGCCGCCGGAACCTCAATGGTGGGCCAGCTTAGCTACTTTTATTATCCCCTTTGTTATTTTAATGGTCATCTTTTTTTTCTTGATGCAACAGTCACAAGGCGGCGGGAACCGCGTGATGAATTTTGGTAAATCACGGGCTCGCTTGCATGACGGCACCCGTAAGCGCGTTAACTTTAACGACGTGGCCGGCGCCGATGAAGAAAAAGCCGAGCTGGTGGAAATCGTTGAATTTTTAAAAGAACCGCGAAAATTTATTGAGCTGGGAGCCAGAATACCAAAGGGCGTTCTGCTGGTTGGTCCTCCCGGTACCGGCAAAACTTTGCTGGCCAGAGCCGTAGCCGGTGAGGCGGAGGTTCCCTTCTTTAGTATCTCCGGTTCGGATTTTGTGGAAATGTTTGTGGGCGTAGGCGCTTCGCGTGTCCGTGATCTTTTTGATACTGCAAAGAAAAATTCGCCTTGCATCGTCTTCATTGATGAAATTGACGCCGTGGGACGCCAGCGGGGCGCAGGCCTAGGTGGCGGCCATGATGAGCGGGAACAGACGCTTAACCAGTTGCTGGTAGAGATGGACGGCTTTGAGGCTCACGAAGGGATCATTATTGTGGCAGCCACAAACCGTGCCGATATTCTCGACCCGGCGCTTTTGCGTCCAGGCCGCTTTGACAGGCAGGTTACAGTAAACCATCCTGACGTAAGAGGGCGGGAGGAGATTCTTCAGGTTCATGCCCGTAATAAGCCGCTGGCTCCGGATGTGGAACTTAGTGTAATCGCCCGCCGCACGCCGGGGTTTAGTGGTGCCGACCTGGAAAATGTGATGAATGAGGCGGCTCTGCTTGCCGGTCGTTACAATAAAAAGCAGATTGCCATGCTGCAATTGGAAGAAGCCATTGAGCGGGTGATGGGTGGCACAGAAAAAAGAAGCCGAGTTATCAGTGAGTTTGAGAAAAAGATTGTGGCCTTCCACGAAGCGGGGCACGTGTTAGTAGGCTACCTTTTGCCTAATACGGATCCGGTTCATAAAGTGTCCATCATCCCCCGCGGTCGCGCCGGTGGCTACACATTGATGCTCCCAGAGCAGGATCGCTATTATATGACTAAATCCGAACTTATTTCGCGTGTAACCACCTTGCTCGCCGGTCGTGTGTCAGAAAAAATTGCTCTGAATGAAATTTCCACCGGCGCCCAAAATGACTTGGAGCGTGCCACTGCCATCGTTCGTCAGATGATCATGGAATACGGGATGAGCGATCAGCTCGGGCCGATTACTTTAGGCAAGCGCCAGTACGAGCAAGTTTTTCTTGGTAGAGACTTGACCCGCGACCGCGATTTTTCTGAAGAAATCGCCAGAGCCATTGATATGGAAATCCGTTCAACCATCGACGACAGTTATAAGCATGCGGAAGAGATTGTGATCAACAACCGTGAGAAGTTAGATTTAATCGCCAACGCTCTAATGGACCAGGAAACACTCGACTCCGAAGAGATTGTTGCCTTGATGGAAGTAAAGTCACTTACTGAGTTGCACAGTAACCGTCAGGCAAGAGCAAAAGAAGCGGAAAAGGCTGAGGAAACTAAAGAAATCCGGACGGCTAGGCGTGAGCCCAGTATTAAAAAAGAATCACTTCAGGTCTTGATCAATGATAAAAAGGTGGAAACAGAAAGTACTCTCAAAGAGTAGACGATCATAGTGCGTTACGGCTCCATCAGCAGGATGACAATGCGACTCAGCTAGGGTGAGGGAGACTGGAATCGGCTATTTCGCCGATTCAAACGAGTCC
>JAGXTN010000156.1 GCA_018333455.1 Dethiobacter sp.
GCGACCCAATGAATCGAAAAATCTCTACCTGAGATTTTTCGCGAAGTAGGCCGCTGCTTTTTTTAGGATTTCTACTTCCTCCCTGAGCTCTCTGTTTTCTCGCTCAAGCTTCCTCATAATCGCTTCTTCCGGAGTGAGGACGACGTTACCGCTACCAGGGAAAGGATTCGCTCTCTTCTCTCCTTGCTTAATCCAATCTCTGACTGAGCTAACCGATACGCCAAGGTCTTTGGCAATAGCGGGTATAGACTCGTGGCCCTGGTTAACTCTGTAAACGGCCTGTTGCTTGCATTCTGCGTTGTAGTGCTTCTTCTTCATTTATTTCTCCCCTTCTGATACAAGCATAGCACGGATTCTGGTTGTCCAGCAAAAGGGGTATAGGGCAAACACGATTTGTTCGTACCGTGATACGTTCGCGCTTCTTTTACGTTTTTGCTCGGAAGAAAAGTCTATGGCCATTGAGAAGATTCGACTGGAGACGCTTCAGAAACCGCTCATGGATGAATTTCTATTTTGGCTGGAAACTGGTCGCAGTTGCTCGGTTTCCACGCGCAACCAGCGACTTGCAGCCATTCATGCCTTCTTTCGGTATATTCAATTGGAAGAGCCTAGCCTACTATTCCTAAGCCAACAGATTTTAGCGATTCCGATGAAACGCTCGGCAAGTAAACCGATGAACTATTTGACCTTAGGTGCCATGAAAGCCATTCTGGAACAACCGGATACCTCTTGTTTCATGGGCCGAAGGGATCTGGTTTTACTAAGTCTCATGTATGATACGGGGACCCGGGTTCAAGAGATTGCCGACTTGGTGGCTGCGGATGTTCGACTGGAGAAGCCGCCGACCGTCAAGGTAACCGGAAAAGGGAACAAGGCCAGAGTAGTGCCCCTAATGTCGCCAACAGCCAAATTGTTGAGCCAATACATGAGCGAGCATGCTCTGAACTCCGTTGCGCAACGTTCCTATCCCTTGTTTCAGAACCGTTCGCATGCAAAGCTCACCCGAGCTGGCATTGCTTATGTTCTTAAAAAATATGTGGATGAAGCCCGTATGCGTCATCCTGAACTTATCCCCAAGGTGGTCTCACCACATTGTTTCCGACACAGCAAGGCGATGCATCTTCTTCAAGCTGGAGTAAATCTGGTCTACATTCGTGATTTGCTTGGGCACGTCAGCATTAAGACGACGGAAGTTTACGCAAGAGCGGACAGCCAAATGAAGCGAAGTGCCCTTGAAGGCGCATACAAAGCTACAACGCCTTCGGAAATGCCGATATGGCAGAAGAATCAAGAGCTGTTGAAGTGGCTCAAAGATTTAGGCCGTTGAGAGTAGACTGTTATGTAAAGCGTTTTGCTCTAATCACCGTATCAGACAAGAGAACTGCGCTTCAACTGTGCATAACGGCTAGCTTTCCATAACCCCGGTTATGCGAAGCTTTGCATAACCGGGGCAAGGTAGAACGCTTTAACAGGGTGGTGGACTCGTTCCTGAGCGAAGCAGCGCTAGAGAAGCCGAAGACGCTTGAAAGACTCAACGAGCTTTTTTGGGCCTGGCTTAGCGAGTGCTACCAGAACA
>JAGXTN010000051.1 GCA_018333455.1 Dethiobacter sp.
ATCTGATTACTGCTCCAGCGCTCTCTGCTTAACGTTTTGCAGTATTGCCTGACAACCACTTTCAGGTGGTCTGTTTTGCTGTGTCCTTTTTGGGGGTAGTGTGTAAAATCACAGTGTTTCAAACTTTGCTTCCCCTCTCTTAACTCACCTTTGAGAAATCACACCGCAAAACAATCCCACTTAGCGCAAGAAGGGATTGTATTTTTTTTCATCGGCAATCGTCGTTTCCGGGCCGTGTCCCGGGTAGACAATCGTCTGGTCTGGGAAAACGAGCAGTTTTTCCTTGATGGAACAAATTAGTTCCCCATGGGAGCCGCCGGGCAGGTCGGTACGGCCGACGGAGCCGGAAAAAAGCGTATCTCCGGTAAACAATTTGCCGTCCGCGAGCAAAGTAACCGAACCTTTGGTATGTCCCGGCGTCTCAATCACGTCCACCGTCAGGTTTCCCACGGTAAGCTTATCCCCTGCCTTGATAAAACGATCCGGTTCCGCCAACTGTAATTTGCCGACAAAAACCGAGAGGCTGGCATGCGGTTTCTTACACATCTCTCCGTCTGCTTCATGTATCAGGATAGGCGCCCCGGTTGCTTGACGCACTTCCTCGTTGGCTCCCACATGATCCACGTGGCCATGGGTGTTGACAATCAATTTAACTGTTACACCCGCATCTTCCACCATCTTCAAAACATGCTTAGCTTCCGCGCCGGGATCAATGAGCACGCCTTCTTTAGTTTCAGCGCACGCAATTAAGTAACAATTAGCGGCAAAAGAGCCTACTTCTCTTCTCCATAAAAGCATAGCGGCCTCCCTCAGATAAAAGTTAATCTGCTAACAAACCGGACAGAGTGACATGGGTAAGTACTTCCACAGTCGTGCTCAAAACCCTTTTTTCTCGACATTAAACTTAGCTCGCTGATGCCTCTGCCAAAGCCTGCTGCAAATCTGCAATCAGATCAGCGCTGTCCTCCAGACCAAGGGAAAGGCGGACAAAATCGGCAGACACACCGGCACTGACTTGCTCCTCGGGCGTTAGCTGAGAGTGAGTGGTGCTGGCGGGGTGGATAGCCAAAGATTTAGCATCGCCAATATTTGCCAGGTGCGAAAATAGTTTTAGCGAATCAATGAAACGTTTTCCTGCTTCCCGGCCGCCGCGGATACCAAAACCGACCAGAGCGCCAGACCCTTTGCGCAAATATTTTTTAGCCAGCTCATGGGAGGGATGCCCCGGTAAACCGGGATAGTTAACCCAGGCTACTGCCGGATGGGCTGCCAAAAACTCTGCCACAGTCAAAGCGTTCTCACAGTGCCGCTGCAATCGCAGATGCAGCGTCTCAAGCCCCTGCAGAAACAAGAAAGCGTTGAACGGGGAAATGCTGGTGCCCAGATCTCGCAGAAGCTGAACACGAGCCTTAAGGATATAAGCCAAACCGCCAAAGGCTTCTAGATAACGTAGTCCGTTATAGGTGGGATCCGGTTCGGTAAAGTCAGGGAAGCGGCCACTGCCCCAGTCAAATTTGCCGGAATCGACAATAATGCCGCCAATCGATGTGCCATGCCCACCGATAAATTTGGTGAGTGAATGAACCACAATATCGGCGCCATGCTGAATGGGCCGCAACAGATAAGGCGTGGTGGCAGTACTGTCAACCACCAGCGGCACCCCGGCTTCATGGGCGATCGCGGCCACCGCTTCAATATCCAGCACATCCAGCTTAGGATTACCCATCGTCTCGGCAAAAACTGCTTTAGTCTTTTCAGTTATGGCCGCGCGGAAATTTTCCGGTTCCTTGGGATCAACAAAGCGAACGGTCACACCGAACTTTGGGAAAGTTGATGTAAAAAGGGTGTAGGTTCCGCCGTAAAGACTACTGGCAGAAACAATTTCATCACCGGGACGCGTCAAATTTAACAACGACAGCGTAATCGCCGACTGTCCGCTAGAAACGGCCAGCGCCGCGGCGCCACCCTCCAACGCTGCCACTCTTTTTTCCAGAACATCGGTAGTTGGGTTCATAATCCGCGTGTAAATATTGCCAAATTCCTGCAAGCCAAACAAGCGAGCCGCATGCTCTGTGTCCTGAAAGACGTATGAAGTAGTCTGGTAAATGGGCACAGCCCGTGAACCTGTGGTGGGATCGGGCACCTGACCGGCGTGAACGGCCAGTGTGTCAAAGCGATACTCTTTTGTCATTTTTACTCCTCCTTGTATGTAGGCGTTCTTGGCAAAAAGAAAACCTCTTCCGGAGAGAAGAGGCTGTTTATTCACGGCACTCTTCTTATCTCCCAGGAGTGACCCTGTAGGAATTGGCACCTTCCAGTTGCCTGGGGTTGCCGGGTTTCATCGGGCCAGTCCCTCCACCACTCTTGATAAGAGCTTCATTCATTTTTCAATTACCGTGTTTGCTATCTGTTTACTATGTTAACAGCCGGCTAAGCTGCTGTCAAATATTTTTTCGCACCGCCGATTCCGACGAGTCCAACATTATTTATACGGCATGTTAACGAGAATGACCGTTCGTAGCTGCGAAAACGTGCGAGCGTAGCATCTGAGGAAGACAACATTGCCCGGAATGCTTCAATGTCTCATCAGAGTGACATTTTCTCAGACCGCTTACAGGGTGACAATATCACAGTCCGTTCACAACGCGAAAAAGAGCTTCTTGCGGTATTTTATCAACTTAGATTATAATATAAAGAAATTCTCCTACTGGAGGTACAAAAATGGACCGTGTTTATAATTTTAACCCAGGCCCAGCCACCCTGCCGCTCCCCGTGCTTGAACAGGCTCATTCCACCTTTTTAAACTACCAAGACACAGGCATGTCGGTGCTGGAGATATCTCACCGTTCCCAAGAATTCGAAGAAATTATCTACAACGCTGAAACCTTGTTTAAGGAATTGGCCGGTGTGGGCGACGATTACCGCGTACTGTTTCTCCAAGGCGGTGCCAGCCTCCAGTTTAGCATGATCCCTCTAAATTTTCTCAGCAATAAATCTGCCGACTATGTGCTCACAGGCCAGTTTGCAGAAAAAGCCTATGAAGAAGCAAAAAAAATCGCCGAAATTCGGGTGGCTGCGACCACGGCAGCCGATAATTTTAGCGGCATTCCCAGTCAGAATGAACTGCAGTTAGACAGCAATGCAGCTTACCTACATATCACTACCAACAACACTATTTTTGGCACTGAGTGGCACTACATCCCGGAAACATTCGGTGTTCCTTTAATAGCCGACATGTCAAGCGACATTTTTTCGCGCCCGCTTGATTACAGCAAATTTGCCTTAGTCTACGCAGGCGCCCAAAAAAATCTGGGTACTGCGGGAGTAACCGTAGTATTAATCCGCAAAGAACTGCTTGAACATGTGCCATCATCACTGCCCAGCATGCTTCGCTATGATGTTTATGCCAAAAACGATTCCCTTTACAATACGCCGCCCACCTTTGGCGTCTACCTGTTAAAACTGGTACTGGAATGGCTAAAAGAAAAGGGCGGGCTGGCCGCCATGGGCAAGCTTAATGCAGAAAAAGCGGCGCTTGTTTATGCAGGAATTGACGGCAGCAATGATTTCTATCAAGGTCACGCCCGGCAGGACAGCCGCTCTTTAATGAATATTACCTTTCGTCTGCCGTCGGCAGGGCTGGAGAAACAATTTTTAGCGCAAGCGGCGGCGGCGAAACTGGTTGGGCTAAAAGGGCACCGCTCCGTAGGAGGCATACGTGCTTCCGTCTATAACGCCATGAGCAGTGAAGGCTGCGAAAAACTGGCTGAATTCATGGAGACATTTCGTAAACGTCACGGCTAGCAAAAGGCTAAGAGACTAAAGCCCTGCAAAGCAAAGGAGAGTGCGTACCCTATGCTGTCTAAAAAAGCGCTGTCAATCACTCCCTCACCTACGCTGGCCATTGATGCCAAGGCTAAGCGACTGAAAAGTGAAGGCATTGATGTGATTGGTTTTGGCGCCGGCGAACCCGATTTTGATACCCCGGAACATATTAAGGAAGCAGCGATTGAAGCAATTCACAACGGCTTTACTAAATATACCCCAGTTGCAGGTTCGCTTGATTTGCAACAGGCGATTTGCCGAAAACTCCTGGAGGATAACGGCTTAGCTTATCAGCCCGATGAGATTGTGGTGAGCAATGGAGCAAAACACTCACTAACAAATATTTTTGCCGCGCTGCTTAATCCGGGCGACCAGGTGATTATTCCCGCACCGTACTGGGTCAGCTACTCGGAGATGGTCAAACTAAATGACGGTGTGCCTGTAATTGTTCAAACTCAGCAGAAAAACAACTTTAAGCTTACCCGTCAGGAATTACTGGGCGCTCTCACGGAAAAAACAAAGGCAATTCTGATTAACAGCCCTAATAATCCCACCGGACAGGTTTATACCCGGGAAGAACTGGCTGCGATAGCCGCTGTCGCCGTGGAGCGTAATTTGTTTGTCATCTCAGATGAGATCTACGAGAAACTGATCTACGGCGACTATACACATGTGAGTATCGCCTCCCTGAACGAACAAATTAAAAAGCTTACGATTGTGGTTAATGGCGTTTCTAAAACATACTCCATGACCGGCTGGCGCATCGGCTATACAGCCTCCAGCAGGGAAATTGCCCAGATCATGAGCAGCGTGCAAAGCCATGCCACAAGCAACCCTAATTCCATCGCCCAGAAGGCCGCGCTGGCAGCCATCACCGGCTCACAACACTGCGTAGCAGAAATGAAAACCGCTTTTGCCAAGCGACGTGACTATCTGGTGCAACAAATTGCTTCCATCCCCGGGCTCTCCTGCATAGAGCCCACCGGTGCTTTCTATGTCTTTATGGACACGAGCAGTGTGCTGGGCCGCTATTTTCAGGATAAGCAGCTGACCGACAGCGCTGATTTCGCCGCGTTACTTTTGGAACACTTTCAGGTGGCGGTAGTGCCAGGCAGCAGTTTCGCTGCCCCGACTTATGTACGCCTTTCCTACACCCTGAGCATGGAACAACTTCAAAAAGGCATGAGCCGAATTGCCGCTTTTGTCAACGCACTCTCCTAAAGTGCGGCAGAAAAGGTAAAAGAGGGCGAAGTTATTCGCCCTCTTTGCATTTGACTAAGTTTTAATGGCACACGCAGTTACAGCGCGCTCCCATACTGGATAGTTTCTGTTTTTGCTAAACTGTTTGCTATTAGCGCTTCAATTTCCAGAACAGCTTCTGCTGCTTCTACCTCAGCTAACTGCGGGCGTGTGACAGGAAATTCCGGCAAAAAAATGGTGCAACAGTCTTCATAGGGGCGGATAGAAATGGGATAGGTACCAATACGCTGAGCAAGCGTGACTATTTCTGTTTTATCCAGCGCAATAAGCGGACGAAACACAGGCATGGTTGTCACCCGCTCAATCACATTAATGCTTTCCATCGTTTGACTGGCCACCTGCCCCAGGCTCTCTCCCGTGATCAGTGCCAAAGCGCCCTGCTTTTCTGCCAGCCGCTCTGCAATCCGTAACATCATCCGGCGCATTAAGGTGATTGTTAGCCGCTCCGGCGTTTTTAAACGAAGTTCGGTCTGAATTTCAGTAAAGTGGACGAGGTGCAGTTTGATTTTCCCGCCGAATCGAGTCAACTCGCGGCACAAATCAAAAACTTTCTCTTTGGCTCGTTCACTGGTGAACGGGTGACTGTAAAAATGGACGGCTTCCAGAGTAACCCCGCGTTTAAGCGCTAACCAGCCGGCCACCGGGCTGTCAATGCCGCCGGAGAGCAACAACAGCCCTTTGCCGGCAACCCCCACCGGCAGGCCGCCGGGGCCCGGAATGGTTTGCGTGTAAAGATAAGCGTCGTTCTCCCGGATCTCCACCTCCAGCACCGCCTCGGGAGTACGCACATCTACCACCAAGTCTGCCAGCCCTGCCAACAGGTAAGCTCCCACTTCTCTGCTCACCTCCGGTGATTTCAGCGGAAACTGCTTGTTGGCCCTTCTTGTCTCCACTTTAAAACGTAAACCGGGCCGTGCCACCGCAGCAAACTCCCGCAGCGCAACAAGTTTAATTGCTTCCAACTCTAAAGAGGCTATGGCCACCGGGCTGATAGAAACAATTCCAAAAATTTGGGTTAGACGGTTAAGCACTTCTGCCGGATCTCCGTCCAGCACTGCTACAAAATTACGGCTATGTGTCTGATAAACTTTACACCGCGCCACCGTTTGCAGCGTCCTTTTTATGTTGGCAGTCAATCTGTTCTCAAAAAACTTGCGATTTTTCCCTTTTAGGCCGATTTCACCGTAACGAACCAAATATAATTCTTTCATCCCTGCCTGCCTACCTCCGTGTCGCTTTCCGAATGCTCAAAACTGCAACCCGTAATTTCTCCAGCGCATAAGCCAGCTCTTCTTCTGTATTTATCTGCGAAAAGCTAAAGCGCAGCGCTGCTTCAACTTCTTTTTCCCTGCGGCCCATGGCTAGCAGTACATGGCTTAACTCCGGCCGCCGCGAGTGACAAGCCGAGCCGGTGGAAAGATAGACGCCTTCCTCTTCCAAGGCATGAACCAGCACTTCTCCCCGCATGCCTGCCACGGTAACGTTAAGAATATGGGGCGCACCTTCCTTTGGACTGTTGCAGGAAATATCCGGGATTGAAGCTAACATTCCCGTAAGCAAGCTCTCTTTCAGCCTGCTCAAAGTCGCGGCATGAGCAGGCAAGCTGGCCATAGCCAAGCGGACAGCTTCGGCAAACCCTCCAATACCGGCCATGTTTTCCGTTCCGGGCCGCAGGCCATCCTCCTGGCCGCCACCATGAAAAAGGGGCTCCAGATGAACTCCTTGGCGCTTGTATAAAGCGCCGATTCCTTTAGGGCCGTGAAGTTTATGGGCAGAAAATGTAACTAAATCCGCCTGCCAAAGCATCGGCTGTACCGGCAGTTTGCCAAAAGACTGAACTGCATCCACATGAAAAAGCGTCCCACTGTTCTTCTTTTTAATCAGCCCACCGATTTCCGCCACCGGCTGAATTGCGCCTACTTCATTATTAACGTGCATCACACTGACTAATAAAGTGTCTGGGCGGACGGCTTCCGCAACCACGGCAGGAGAAACTACGCCATCTCTGTCTACCGGCAGATAGGTAAGGGTAAACCCTTCCTGCTCAAGCAAACGGCAGGCGTAAAGCACAGACGGATGCTCCACTTGAGTAGTAACCAGGTGCAGTCCTCGGCGCCGAAGCCGCCGAGCCACCCCCATTACTGCCAGATTATTAGCTTCCGTTCCGCCGGAGGTAAAGTAAATTTCACCTTCTTTAACACTGCATGCGTCTGCCAGCGTACGACGTGCCCTTCTTTTGACTTTTTCCGCCTCCACACCCTTCCGGTGCGGCGAAGAAGGGTTGCCGTAGGTGCCTGTGTGAATTTTATGCATCAAGGCGGCTACTTCCGGCAGCACCTGTGTGGTAGCACTATTATCCAGATAAACTTCACGCATGGCAAAAAACTCCTCCAGACGGCTGAGCAAACAGCCTGCGGCTGCCATCAACTGTGCTCTCTTGTTTAGCTTTTTGCCAGCTTTTCCGCTTGCCCGTAATCTACGCCGAAAGTCTCCACAGTAATCTTTTTGATTTGCTGGTCCTCCAGCGGCTTATCAGCGTGATCCCTCTTCACGGCCACTATCCGGTCCACCACATCCATGCCAGCGCTAACCTCACCAAAGGCGGCATACTGTCCATCTAAATGCGGCGAGTCGGCCACCATAATAAAGAACTGTGAACCGGCTGAGTTGGGAGCTGCGGTACGGGCCATGGAAATCACGCCCCGCTTATGCCTTAGCGGATTAGCAAACCCGTTTTTGTCAAACTCCCCTTTGATGGTATAACCGGGTCCGCTCATGCCGGAACCTTGCGGGCATCCCCCCTGAAGCATGAACCCCGGAATAACACGATGAAAAATTAAACCATCATAAAAACCGTCTTTTACAAGAGCAACAAAATTTTTTACTGTGTTGGGAGCCGTTTCGACAGCCAACTCAACCGTAATTACGCCTCCGTCTGCCATCTCAATCGTTGCCACCGGGTTTTGCACTTTATCCATCCTCTCCCGTGCTTATGCTGATTAATTTACTGCTTATTTTTGGGGACGCCGGCCGCGGCCGGTCGGCCTGGGCTTTCCTGTACTATTGTGCCGGTTATTTTTAAATCCTTCTCTTGGAAACTGTTGCGGCTTATTCGTCCAGCGCGGCGCTTCTTCAGTCAGCTTAACCGGCGTGCTGTCCGGCTCCTTGGTAACCATCTTCAACGCAGCCGCTAGGAGAGTTGTCGCAGAATGCTCCTGCAGCAATTCTTCTGCCAACGGATTGTAAAAAGTTAACTCCTCACTTTCCACAATTCGCAGCAGTTTTTCCACTGCGAGACGCTGTTGCCCCTCAATGGCCTGCTGCATAGTGGGAACAGGGAGGCGGGCAATTTTGCGCCTTGTCCCGTGCTCGATGGCTCTCAGTTGATTACCTTCACGAGGAGTAACAAACGTTACGGCCATGCCGCTCTTGCCGGCGCGTCCTGTGCGGCCTACGCGATGCACATAGCTTTCCGGGTCCTGAGGAATATCAAAATTATAGACATGCGTGACTCCACTAATATCCAAACCCCTAGCCGCCACATCTGTAGCTACCAGCACATCAATCGAGCCGTCCCTGAATTGGCGCATCACACTGTCTCGGCGAGCTTGCGTCATATCTCCATGAATGCCCTCGGCAGAATAGCCCCGTTTATTTAATGCTTCATACAATTCGTCTACCCGACGTTTAGTCCGGCCAAAGACGATGGCAAGATCGGGTGACTGGGTATCTAAGAGACGGCAAAGCACGTCAAATTTTTGCCGTTCCTCCAAAACCAAATGACTCTGCTCTGTGTTGGGCACCGTCACTTCCTGCGAACGCACTGCAATCAGCTTGGCGTCACGCATAAAGCGCCGGGCCAACTGCTGAATTGCTACTGGAATGGTGGCGGAAAACAGCAATGTCTGCCGCTCCGCCGGCGTCTCCTTTAAAATGGACTCAATGTCCTCAATAAAACCCATATTTAACATTTCATCGGCTTCATCCAGGATTACTACTTTTATTTCGCCTAAGCGGATCGTCCGGCGGCGGATATGATCGAGCAGCCGCCCCGGAGTTCCCGTGATAATCTGAGGATTCTTTTGCAACCCGCGAATTTGCCGATTAATTTCCTGACCACCGTAGACCGGTAGCGTACGAATTCCTTTGAACTGACCCAATTTGTTCAATTCTTCCGCCACCTGTACCGCCAACTCCCTGGTGGGGGTAACCACCAAAGCCTGCACAGAGACTACATTTCGCTGGAGCTTTTCGATCAGCGGCACGCCAAAGGCGGCTGTTTTTCCTGTACCCGTATGTGCCTGCCCAATCAGATCACGCCCCTCGAGCGCCGCCGGAATAGCCTGTTCCTGAATGGGGGTGGCTTCTTCGAAGCCCATCATACTAACCGCTTTTAATACTTCGTCACTTAAATTAAACTGTGAAAATAATGTCATCTTTATTCCTCCTTCTAACTTTAAATTATCTGTACACTGTGAAGCCCAGTGACTTATGCCAGGCGCACGACCAGCAAGGCCCCTCCGCGTACGGGAGGGGCCAGCTCTTACAGTCCGAGAATATTTTCAACCACAAGCTGTATTTCAGCTTTTTTGCATACTCTCTTATGCAGAACCGGTCGGCTTTCCAAGCCTCTCACCACCGCAGGCACGGGAACACCCGTCATTTTTTCCATCTCGGCGAAAAGGGCGAAATCTTCACCGTCGGCATATTTCGGATTTACAGCTTGCATTACATCCTTCGTAAATTTATAGGGGCTGGCAGTAGAAACTACTACTACCGGCGTCTTGCTGCCGGTTTTTTGCCTGTATTTTTCCCAAACGGAATATGCCACAGCCGTATGGGGATCCAACAGATAGCCGGCCGTCTCTTGAACCCGGCGTATAGCCTGAAATGTTTCTTCTTCCGTAGCATGACCGCCCACAAAGTCCGTCAGATTTTTCTTCATCGCCTCGCTAATCTGATAACGTCCTAATGTATTAAGCTGCTGCATCAGGCCGGTTACAAGCACGGATGACTTCCCGCAAACCTGCCAGAGTAGACGTTCCAAATTGCTGGAAATCAAGATATCCATGGACGGTGAGCTGGTCAGATAAAATTCCCGTTCCTTATCGTAAACGCCGGAGGCAAAGAAGTCAGACAAAACCTTGTTTTCATTAGAGGCGCAAATTAAAGCCCCTACCGGCAGACCCATCTTTTTTGCGTAGTATCCTGCCAAAATATTACCGAAATTACCGGTTGGCACCGCAAAGTCAAGCGGCTCGCCCGCCCGTACTCCCCCGTCTTCCATGGCTCGCAGATATGCATGCCAATAATAGACTATTTGCGGGATCAGGCGACCAATATTGATGGAATTGGCCGAGGAAAAGATCATGCCTTTCTCTTCCATGGCGTCAATCAGCTTTTTGTTAGTAAGCAGCTGCTTGACACTGCTTTGCGCATCGTCAAAGTTGCCTTCAATGCCGATCACAGAAGTATTATTTCCTGCCTGCGTCACCATTTGCTGTTTTTGTACCGGGCTTACGCCTTGTTCAGGAAAAAAAACAATAATCTTTGTCCCCTCTACTCCGGCAAACGCCTCCAGCGCAGCTTTTCCGGTGTCCCCGGATGTGGCCGTAAGAATAACCACTTCTTTATCAAGTCCCGTTTTTCTGGCTGCCATTTTCTGTAGGTAAGGCAGGAGGGCAAGAGCCATATCTTTGAAAGCCAAGGTCGGTCCGTGAAAAAGCTCGAGAAACCGCGCGCCGCAATGCTCCACTACCGGCGCAATTTCCGGAGTGTCAAAGCGACTGTTATAGGCAACGGCCACAGCCTGGCGCAATTCTTCCTCTGTAAAATCTGTCAAAAACAACTGCAGCACACGAACAGCCAACTCCCGGTAATCGAGCTGAGCCAGTTCACGCAAGGGCGTTGTCAGGAGAGGGATATTTTCCGGCACATACAGACCGCCGTCGGCAGCAATTCCTGCCAGAATTGCTTCAGCCGCAGTTACAGCCTGACCTACTCCACGGGTACTGTGATAGATAAGCCGCGCCATCATTGTCCCTCCGTCTTCTGCAAAAACAAATCCATCAACCGATAGCCTTCCCCCAGAAAGAAACCGGCATCCCCGGCTGACTGTTCATCAAACCCGCGGCAAACTCCGTTTTGTTCATGCTGACTATCATAAATCAAAAACGGTACCGGATCGGCAGTATGCGTGCGCAGAGAGAGGGGTGTGGCATGGTCTGGCAAAATCATCATGCGATACGGTTCTCCCAGACAGTCAAGACCGGCTTTCAGCGTTTTAACCGTTAGGCTATCGATAAGTTCAATAGATTTTACTTTGTTTTCCGTTTCCTGGCGGTGACCGCATTCATCCGGTGCCTCAATATGCAGATAGACAAAGTCTATTCCGTCTTGCAAGGCAGCCAAAGCTGCTTCTGCCTCTCCGCGGAAGTCAGTATCTAAATTGCCGGTAGAGCCTGCCACATGGATCAGTTTCATCCCAGCGCAGACGCCGATTCCCTTCAGGAGATCCACAGCAGAGATAACGGCCGCTTTTAAGCCATATTTATGATTGAAAGATGCTAACTGCGCCTTTTTCCCTTCACCCCAAAGCCAAATCGCATTGGCAGGCCGCACGCCACGCGCCACACGTGCCAAATTCAGCGGATGCTGCGGCAAAAACAGGGTACTGCCAATCATCAGCTCGGTAATAATTCCGGCAGAAGAACCACCAGGAAGATGCTCTCCCACAGCCTTACCTAAGATATCATGAGGCGGCGTAAGCTGCCAATCCAAGGGCGCACCCCGCCAGACCATTAAGTGCCTATAGCTAACACCAGGATAAAAGCGAATGTCTCGGGAAGACAAGCAACGACCCACTTCCTCGAGGAGAATACCGGCCTCCTCGGAGGAGATTTCATCAGCGCTATGATCGAGCATAATCCGCTCACCGTATGACTCTCCGTCAGAAAGTGTGACTAAATTACAGCGGAAGGTGACATCTTCTTCGGCGAGGACTATGCCCATGCTAGCCGCCTCAAACGGCGAACGGCCACTGTAGTATTTTCTGGGGTCATAACCCAGAACGGCTAAATTTGCTGTGTCACTACCGGGCGCCATGCCGTCAGGAATCGTTTTGACAAGCCCCAGCATCCCTTTTCTGGCCAAGGCATCTATCTGCGGCTTATTTGCCGCCTGCAGGGGCGTTTTCCCCCCCAATTCAGCCACCGGGTAATCAGCCATCCCATCCCCAAGCACTACAACATATTTCACGCCTTTTCTCCCCTTATGTGAGTTGAAGACTATCCTGCTAAACTTATACCACAATTTTGAGCAAAAGACCAGAGAAAACGCGCTCTGCTGTGTTTAACTTGTTGTGTAGACACCCATGCCGCCTGCGGCACCATCAGAAGGATGAAAATGCGTCTCAGCTAGCCCTCTCCCGCAGGGAGAGGGTAATAGCCGGGAAGGGTGCTGTAGGGGCGAACCTGCGTGTTCGCCCGGTTGCTCTCCCGCAGGGAGAGGGGAATTTGATGGGAGAAGTGAGCGCTATGCCCGCGCTCGTACCATGTAGGGGCGGGTTTGAAACCCGCCCAAGCAGAGGGTAGATGCTATTTTCAGGGTAGACACCCATGCCCCGATAAAGACGGGGCACCATCGGAAGGATGAAAACAGCCTTTTGTCGAATGTTCTTTTTGCGGCTGGCGACGAGGTCGTATTTACTTGGTACTTCGAGTCCGATGAGTAGACGGACCTCAGTAATCTG
>JAGXTN010000095.1 GCA_018333455.1 Dethiobacter sp.
CCCCTTCGGCGAGCCTGCGGGCTCTGAGCACCCCGCAAGAGTAAGGGGCACGCCCCTTACAAACCCCAACGCATAGGATCGTAGCTTCCCTGAACGATATAATTTCCTATGCTACAAGAAAAACGCTGCGCACTTTATCCAAGGGCGGGTTTGAAACCCGCCCCTACGGTGAAAAAACTCAGGCCTTTTTTATTATAGCCGATTTGCGGCAAAAAGAAAATCGCTAAGCCAATTAGCTACAAATTTGCGCCAAGTCTGTAGCTTCAAGACAATCTTAATAAAAAATAAAAAGTTCTTAAGCCATGACTTATCTCCAATTACCTGGCAGGTTTTTCCTAAATGATGAGGAACTAAACTTTAAAAGAAAAATGGAGGTGAAATAATTGAGTCTAAAAAAATTGAGCAGTTTCCTCCTGGTTCTAACGATGTTCGTCTTACTAGTAACAGGCTGTGCCAGGAGCGCCCCGGCACAACCGCCGGTGCAGCCACCGGCAGAAAACGGTCCGGCTCCCGATGTGGCGGCCACACTGGTGGAGGGCCGTTGCGCTCGTTGCCATGCACTGGACCTGGTGTACCGGGAACGGGACGCCCAGCTGTGGCCAGGTATTGTCACGAGAATGGTTTCCCTCTCTCCCGGGCTGCTCACAGACGATGAATATAGCCTAGTGGTAGAATACCTGCAAGAAAACTACGGAAAATAACGACGAGCCGCTCTTTAAAAAAGAGTGGCCCTTTATTACTTGTTTTTTGCACTTTTGTTGACAACGCTAAGCAAATAAAAAAAGTGTCAAGGGTGACTTGCATCACAGCTAAAGGATTGGGTAATTGTTAAACTAGACTCAACTCCAAAATAAATGAGTGAGAGGTGTTTAAATTGAGTATGTTCTGTAACCAGTGTGAACAAACGGCTAAAGGAGTCGGCTGTACTACCCACGGGGTTTGCGGCAAAGACCCCGATGTGTCTGCGCTGCAGGATCTTTTGCTCCATGCTCTGATGGGTCTGTCCCTGTACGCAGAAGAAGCACGCAAAAATGGCATTACAGACACAAATGTTAACCGCTTTACCGCCAAAGCGATCTTCTCCACGCTCACCAATGTCGACTTTGACCCGGCAAAATTCCAGCAACGCATCGCCGAAACGGTACTGCTCCGCCAGCAGTTAAAAGCCAAAGCCGGCAAACTCACTTTTGAACATCCTGCGGCAAATTTTGCGCCTGCAACTGACATTCCCGGCCTAGTCGAGCAGGGCAAAAAAGTCGGGCTGCTTGCGGACGAAGGAGTAGACGCCGACATCCGCTCCCTGCAACAGATTCTTCGCTTCGGCATCAAGGGTGTAGCAGCTTATATCGACCATGCCGCAGTGCTTGGCCAAGAGGACGATAAAGTCTACGCCTTCCTGCATGAAGCGCTCTCCGCCCTGACGAATAAAGAACTGGGGATCAACGAACTGCTTGGCTTGGTGCTAAAATGCGGCGAAATAAACTTCCGTGCCATGGAATTGCTGGATGCCGGCAACACCGGCAGATACGGCCACCCCGTACCCACCGAAGTGCCGCTTGGGCATATAGCAGGTAAAGCAATTCTCGTTTCAGGCCATGACTTAAAAGACCTGGATGAATTGCTAAAACAGACGGCCGGAAAAGGAATTACTGTCTATACCCATGGTGAAATGCTGCCGACTCACGGCTACCCTGAACTTAAAAAATATCAGCATTTTTATGGACATTATGGTACTGCCTGGCAGAACCAACAGAAAGAATTTGCTAACTTCCCGGGCGCGATTCTAATGACGACCAACTGCCTGCAAAAACCACAGGGTAGCTATCTCGAGCACATTTTCACCACCGGCAATGTCGGCTGGCCGGGCGTCAGCCATCTGGACAATTATGATTTCACTCCGGTGATTGAAAAAGCGCTGGCAATGCAGGGCTTCCCTACTGACGAAGTGCGTGACAGCGTGCTGGTGGGTTTTGGGAGAAATACTGTGCTCGGCGTGGCCCCGAAAGTGATTGACGCTGTGAAAAACGGTGACATCAAGCACTTCTTCCTGGTAGGTGGCTGTGATGGCGCTAAGCCTGGTCGAAGTTACTACAGCGATTTTGTGGAAATGGCTCCCAAAGATACGGTGATCCTGACACTAGCCTGTGGTAAGTTCCGTTTCTTTGACAAGAAGTTGGGCGATATCGGCGGCATTCCCAGGCTACTCGATGTGGGCCAGTGCAACGACTCCTACTCTGCAATTCAGATCGCCCTGGCCTTGGCTAACGCCTTTGAGTGCGACGTTAACGAGCTACCCCTCACACTCGTTCTCTCCTGGTATGAGCAGAAAGCGGTGGCAATTTTACTGACACTCCTCCACCTAGGCCTGAAAGACATCTATCTAGGCCCCAGCCTGCCCGCGTTTATTACTCCAAATGTACTAAACGTACTGGTAGAAAAATTTAACCTTCATCCCATCTCCACGCCCGAAAATGACCTGGCGCAAATTTTAGGCTAAACCATCGCGCTGGATTACCGACTTCTAAAAACAACTTTAAAAAAAGACCGTGGCAGTTTAAAAATGCCGCGGTCTTTTTTGTGCAAATTATTTATTGAGAGCAAGAACTTTACCCGCTTGCCTTACCAGGTTGTCGTCAGTGGGGCGCTGAATTTTTCTGCGGCCTGTCCGTGAATCTTCAGCTTCCAGGAGCGCAGATCAAGTGCCTCGAGAAGTTTTTCCGCCGCCTTTTCCGGGTCAGTCTCCCAGATAAAGTGACCGCCAAAAACGTCTTGCGCGATTTGCAAAAGAAGTCCATTGACCAAGTCGCTGCCAAGCACAGGCGGAATAACACCGACATGGACAGGCAAGCCCATCGCCACATTCCAGGAACCGATCGAGAGCGACTTCTCAGTCATCGCCTCCGGTGCGCTGGCCACAAAAGGAATTTTAGGCAGATCGACGCCTAAGTCATTAGCTATGGCAGCGGCCAAGTCGGCAGCCCTGGTGTTATCCACACAGGAACCCATGTGGAATACGAGCGGCAAGCCGCCCTGCAGCTTACCATCATTTGCCTGCTCCAAACGCCGGATGAAAGATTTAAGCCCTTCTCCCGCATAACTATCTACTGCATCGGGAGCAAGCAAACCCAGCTTAGCATAGGCACCGGCGGCGCAACCTGTGGCGAGCAAAAAGACGTTATCTTTGGCAAGCGCTTTGGCAATCGTCAGATAGTTGTTATCTTGAGTCGTCTTGAGATTATTGCAACCGGCAAACAGAGCTACGCCCCGCAGTTCTCCGCTCTTAAGCGCCTCGGTCAGCACCCTGACTGGGATGTCCGGATTCAACGCAGCAAAAAGTTCATAGAGCGCCTCCAGGCTAAACCCGGCTACCACCTGCTTTTTAACTGCCGGAATAAAGCAAGGCGAGCCCACTCTTTCCTGATAGGAGGCAATCGCTAGGCGAATTACTTCCTTGGCCTTCTCGGACGCCTGCTCCGTGGTAAAATCCACAAAATGTGAACCGGGAATACGGGCGTTCTGGGAGGTTGTGACAATTTTTGTTTTAAAACACTCCGCAGCAGCTTGGATGCTAGGCATGATGCATTGCACATCAACCACCATCACATCTAGCGCCCCCGTCATGATCGGCAACTCTTGGGACATAAAGTTGGTTGCGAGCGGTACTCCCTGACGCATCAAAACCTCGTTGCCCGTACAGCAAACGCCCATTAGCTGGATTCCCGCGGCGCCAGCTTCCCGCGCCTCGCTATCCAAGTCCCGCGCTGCCAGCACGATCATTTCCGACAAAAGGGGGTTGTGGCCATGGACGGCTATATTAACCTTGTGCTCATCGATCACGCCCAAGTTTGCTTCGGTGTAAACCGGGGCAGGAACACCAAAGAGGATATCAGAAAGATCAGTTCCGATATGCATGCCGGCAAAATCAGCCAAAGCCGCCTCCAGCGTTTTAAAGATGAGGCTGACCGGGTCGGCGTCCATTCCCAGGTGCGTTTGGCTCATGGCTGTAGCGACTGTATCAAAAATACTTGTCGGCAAGATATCTGTCTCCTGAAATATCCTGAACCGGCCGGCAGTGACCGTTTTTTCCACCCACTGCAGGTGGCCGTCTGCCAGGCGGCTGTATTCGGCTAAACAAAGTGCTACCAGCTCGCGCAGGATATCCATATCTTCCCGCCCTACGGTAGTGATGCCCATTCTTGTGGCCACTACCTTCAGTTTTTGCGGACTGGCAATCCCGTAGTCTTTGCCGGCTCGTCCCTCGGTTACTGCCTTTAAAGTTAGCAGGATGTGTTTGGCATGATCTGAATGGGCCGCCGTGCCGCCCAGGACAGAGCGAAGCAGATTGCGCGCCACAATAGTATAAGCTGTGGCACCGCAGACACCTTTAGGCGCTGAGGAAGTAATCTGGCACGGCCCTTGGATACAAATCTTACAACAAATGCCTGAATCTCCATAACGACACTGAGGTTGTTGCGCCAGGTAACGTTGAAAAGCGGTATCAACAGGCAACTCCGTGGCCAGCATGGCGGTTACAGCCGGATCCGCGCTTCTGCGCCGATCTTCTGCAATACTGGCAGCCATGGCGACTCCTTCGCGGTGCAACTCACCCGCAACGTGCAGGACAGTATCTTTTAATTCTCTGTCCATTTTCATGCTGCCGGTACAGGGATAATTATGCCACCTGTTGCCAACTACATCATGCAGTTTATCATCATCAGGCACGCCAGCCAAGTTGCGGGCCACAAAATAGGCCGCCCCGCAAGGAGAACTCTGCACCACCCTAGCTTCCTGGATCACCCCGTCCATTTTTCTGATACTAAACAAGGGAAACCCGATGCGAAAATGGCGAATAAACTTGTTCACCTCTGGGTATGCTTCGTTCTCACGCAGCGCACAAAAAGGTTTAGGAAAAACGATTTCCAAGTCTGTTCCTTTAGCTTTCTGTTCCACCTGTCTGCGAGCACCGCCCTGCAGCCAGAGTGGATCCTCCAGCGGGATAACCAAAGCCTTCACCCCTGCCTCGATACAATACTCCGGCAGGGAGAGAAGGATGTCCTGATGCAAATTAATGGCCAGCACAGTATGCACACCTTTGAACTGAGCAACAGGCGGCAGGTACTGCAGCGGGTCTTCTTCCATCATGACAGGCAGGTTATCAGGCTGTTCCCAGACAACGGCGATATCCCGGGAATAATTCAAATCGTACTGACGACGACATTCAGTGCAGTCGGTACAGCCGGTACAAAACTTTTCCACATCGCGCAAATGGCTGAGAACTTTCAAGCCGAAGGCTCCACTATACAAAACAGCTATTTTCACTTTGGCTGCCTCCTTAGAAATGACCCCGCAAACTTATGCTGCACTCTCTCGACGTTTTTTCAGCTCGCTGAGGAACTTCGGCAGGTCGCCTGCCTCCCTTGGTCCCACCAGAATTTCCCAATCAGGCAATTCTTCTTCCAAATCGCCTTTGATGCGAGCCACATACCCTGGCAGCACCAACTGCTTATACGTTACTTTATCGGCTAAAGCCTGCTTTTTAACCATTTCAGCGATAGTTTCCGGTCCAAAGGTGCCTGTTGACCAAGCCGCCAGAACACATAAGCCGCCAGTATCTTGACAGAGCAGGTAAACAGGCAGTTTGCTGTTTTCTGCTTCGCCTGCTACTGCGTAGTACGTCAAGGCGAAATTGGTAGTAACCAGCACAGTTGCACTCTCGTCCGCCTCGTTTAGACCGTAGACTTTGCTCTCCACCGTGGGCGGCACACGCGGATCGGTATAAATATCCTGTCTCAACGTCAGCAATGCTTGGAAGTTTTCCGGCGAGATATCATCGAGGACAATAATGCCGGCGTATTTTGCTACGCCTGCGGCTGCCAACAGCATCTGCTGCTCAGTGTCGGAAGTAACTCTGGCAGCCAGAAACATGGTTGGGAAGCCAAATGGCCTGAACTTGTGGAGCAGGGCGGCACGATGGATCACTGTCTGGTCACGCATAAGCCCGGCCAAAGAGGCAGAACTCGGATCAAGTACCAGGTTTTCAAAGCCGGCTTCCTTAAGTTTGCCTGACAAATCTGCCAGAGCTTCCAAACCGTCAGCACATGCGCAGACGGCCGCACTTTTAGGCAGGTGAGAAGCAACTTGCGCGAAATTAGCGGCAGTAACACAAACCAGCGGGTTTCTGGACTTGCTTGCCTCATAAGCCGCAAGTAAGAGTTCAGGCTCTGCCGCCAAAAGAATCAGACCGGCATCAGTTTCAGCCATTACCTTTTGGACCAGTTGCAGATACTTGCCGCTGTCGGCGCTCGTATGGCTGAGAGCAACTAAATCAAAGCGGGAAATTTTGTTCAGCCGTTCATACTGCCAACCAATCTTGGCAATTTTAGCAGACCATGACTCCTCTTTTTCTCCGTCCGCAATCTGCAGTGCCATGCCGGGAGCACGGAAAAATGTCTTCTGGTGGCGAAACATGACTTCCTCTTCACCAATAACTACTTGCCGTGCGCCTTGACCAATGGAAACAAGCCTGATTGGCGCCTGCAGCATATCTTCCAACTGCGCCCGCGCTTCGGCCGAAAGGTAAGTGCATTTATCGAGAGTGATTCCGGCATTAGCCAATTTCATAGCAAAGGCAAAGCAGGTAGCTAAGCCGCATTCCTTGCAATTCTTTTTGCCATTTTCAGGCAGTATTTTTTGAATATCTGAGGCTTTGACAGGCATAAAAATCCTCCTTTACGGCAACCCTTAGAGGCGCCCGGCGTTCTGCATGAACTCAGTCAATTCATCCACATTCTGGACGTCTTTTTCTGTGGCAATCTTAGCAAGCAGATCTTCTGGGACTTCTTCACTGGCCAATTCTTTCAAAGTGGAAGTCATCCAGGCCACCCGGCTATAACCGCCGTCGGCAATCAGAAACTTGGGTGACAAGAGATACTGCACGCCGATGCCGAGATAACCTTCGTTCTGTTTCCCGCCGCTTGCCATGCCGGCCAAGGTGGAGAACGGGTCGCCGATTACGGTGGAGCCCACAAAATCCCTGGAAACGATGCCAAAGCCGTCAACTTCCGGGATATAGAAGACAATAGCTTCAAAGCAGCCGCATGAAGTATGCGGGAAGGAAAGGGCGCTGTGCAGACTAAACTGCGTGGTTTCACCCATAGAGCGCTCGGTTACCACTTGATTGACGGTATCATAACCGATACCTTCCTCATCAACCAGATTACCTTTGGGGATAGCAAACTGAGCACCTTCCGGATCTACCTTGGTGGCAGCCCGGCCGTCGAACCAGTTGATCGCGCCGCAAAGAGAAATGCGCTCAGGAGTAATGACGCAAACATGGGTAGGGGCAAAGCTCTGACAAAGCACGCAGCCGTAGAACTCCTCTACATCTTCTTCGCGCAAACCTTTGACTTTTGCGTCCCTTTCCTTGTAGACCTTAATAGCTTCAGCCAACAGTTCCTCTACCTTAGCTGGGTCGGTGACAAATTCAATCGACATTTTCTCGATAACCGGCAGTTCAGCCGTAAATAGGTCGATTAGAATCCGCCCGATCTCTTCCAGGGAATTCAAGCCTTTTTTAAAGGCATTTTTGTGAATTCTAATCCAGATGTCATAGCGCTGAGCCATATGAAAGACGCCTTCAATATAGTTGATATACTGATGGACACGCCTCTCCAACACGGCTTCCAAATCTTTTTCCAACACTTCGCCGGCCACATCTACCTTAATAAAGATGCGGTTGGAAGAACCTTCCGGCAAATCTTTGATATCTGGGCCGGTAACAATAATTTTGTCGTGCTCTACTTCATCTAACCCCTTAACGGTTACCAGCTCACCCTTATGACTAACATCAGGACCACCAAACTCCACATGAAAATCGCTCTTCCGGATTCTTTCTCCCTCATACTGAGGACCTACATCAGCTGCGTACATATTTCTCTTCCTCCCACTTTTTTTTTCTACTTTTTTAAACCTTTTTCAAGCCTTGTGCTTAAACAGCACCTAATTCACTAATTACGCCTTCCAAATACACGCGCCACTTCTCCGTCTTAGGAATCACCGGCAGCGCGAAGTCCGCATTCGGGTGGCTGCGGCGGCAGATGGCAAATGTTTTAAGATGCGGCGCAAAATGCTTGAGCGTTGACAAGCCACGCTCCGCCAAATCACATCTAACCCCGGTAAACAATACCAAGTCATGGAATCCTTTGCCGCGCACGCCGGCCCAGCTTTTATCCTTTAAAAAGTGGACTATTTCGATAATGTCATAAGTTGAATCGGGACGAACGCCCAACTCCATCATTTTTTTCTTGACATGAGCCGTGGCGCAAATGGGAATGTCGCGAGATTTGGCAATCTCTAAGGCATAGTCAATCAAAAGCCTGTCACCAACAGGAGAATCTATTACCTCCGCGCCAAAAACATATAGCGGGTTGGTGGCCTTATCGATTATACTAGCCGCCTCGGTCGGTTCAGACACTACCTTGGCCGCTTTCGTGCCGGTCAGGATGTTGACCTTATAATATGGCGTGGTCATAAATTCAGATGCCACTTAAATCCCTCCTGTTTCAATTATTTAATGGTTGCCTCGATGGGAACTTTAGTCTCGTATGTGCCGATCAGAGTCGGCAAAGAAAGTACCGTCTTAGGTTTCCAGCCCACTTCCTTCAGATAGGCGATTACCTCCCGCTTGTAAACGATAGGAATCTCCTTTTCCGTACGCACAAAGTTTTGTAAATCATCGGGCAAGCCGCCAATAACTTGCTTGTAAGCAGAAATGTAACTGTTAAGCTTGATAGCGCGGCCGGGAGGCGTGTCATTGCGACGGAAACACTGCTTAATAATAGTGACCAATGCTCTTTCTTTCGTCTCTGTCACAAGCATCATGTGCTCCGGCGTAGGCTCCTCGGTGTTTACCACCTGTTTGGTGCGGCCATCGATTACATTCCAGTCACTGGCTTCCTTCTTACTCATAAACAGGCGCCGGTATTTGGAGCCGTGAGGACCAAGTACTACTGGTATTCCCCAACGTACTGCTCCGGTACCGATGGATAGCGCTTTCTGGGAATACGGACCCCAAACTACGCCGCAAGCGCCGACCCTGTTTAAAATATAGTCGGCCATCAGCTCAAAATTAGCACGGTTTGGCAGTGTGGCAAAGATGTTGGCGATTTTAATCGCCGCCCCCACCACATGAGCGTTGGAAACACAGGAGCCGACGTTGACGATGCAACCGGCGTCAAACTCGGGAATATATTTTTCGTAAATAGTTTTACCGTCTTCATCTTTGCGCATAGACGCCGCCATGGCCGCACAGCCGGAGAGAGTGACGATATATTTGCGCCGCGCCAATTCTTCAGCCAACCAAGCAACATCATCAATATCGCCGGGGAAGTTGGAACAGCCGGCAAACAGCACTACGCCGGGGATAGTACCAAGCACGATGGGAGAGCCAACCTTCCTGATCTCTACGTCATGAATCGGACCGCGGCCGGCACGGATCTTATAAGTGTCTGAGGCAGCGGCAGCCTGCATAACTTTTTGGATGGGAATGTCGTTGACACACGCCTCTTCACATTTGGCGCAACCGATGCAACGCAGGAAAACGCTGCCAAGCTTTGCAAAGTCGCCCTGCCTGGCCTGATTGATGGCTACATTGACAGGCAAGAGATTGGGACATGCCCGGTTGCAAGCCTCACAAGTGCCACGGCACTTTGCAGACACGAGCGCTGCTTCTTCCTGAGTCATGATCTTCTTTCTCTCCTGGCGAGTAGGCGCGAGCGCCAGCGCAGCACGCACAATTACTTCAGCCGCTTTTTCCGAATCCAGGATTAAAAACTGTTTCTGCTCTTCAAGTACAGCCTTTAAAATATCATCTGCTGCCATTGCTGAAGCCTCTTGGAGCCCATAGCAAATTTTATCCGAGCAGGCGATCATTGCTGCGCCCGCTTCGCTAGCCATCTGCGGAATATCTGTGACCACACACTGTTCATCAGTAACTACTACATCAGCCAGTCCGGCTTTCAGGAAAAAGCGTTGCCTGGAGAGCGGACCGATGACTTTGGCGCCGCTATCATAACGGGTCATATCAAGCGCTGTACAGCAGAGACCTGCCACCTCTACCTTATCGTAGAGATCGTGCTGGCGCAGATAATCAACAATCGCATTGGCTGTGACTGCGTTATGACCTACTACTACTATGGTAGGCTTCTTGACATCTATTGCGCCCCAACCCAAATCAACCAGCGCCGTATCGGCAATTGACGTAGGCAGTCCATAGCCAACTATCTGAGCTATATCAGCCGCCTCCAGCGCCACATGATCGAGCATGCCGGCGTGAAACGCTTTGGACTCAAAATCGCGGTAGCTGCCTTCCTGACCCATGTGCGTAGCAGAGACCAAGTGGATCATTTCGCGCTCCACATATTCGATGGCTTTGCGCAGGTCGCCGAGATTTTCCGGCTTCAAACCCATAACCGTCCTGATAATCGGCGCTTCCACGTTCACCTGGCTACCTAAATCTATCTTGAAGTCTTCACCAAATTTTTCAATTAAATGTTCAATCATATGCCGGCCGTGAGCACCGTGAGCCGCTGTGCCCATCAGCGAACAGATGAGAATCCACCTGGCCTGCTGCGCGGCAATATCTATCCCACAAGCACCTTTCTTATCTCCCGTCAGGTCGCACTTACCATAAGTACATAGGCAACACAGGTCGCAAAACGGAGCGTAAAAAGGCTCATAAGTGTCCAAAAGACGGAAATCCCAGTTACGCAAATCTGTTAGATTAGGCATGGGCGTTGGGCCCACGGGCTCCCACTCATCGTCTGCTCTAATAATTCTTCTAATTTCTTCTTCCCTCATTTTCCCTTTGCTCATTTTCTTTCCTCCCTCTTCTAAAATTTTAGCTAACCATCGCCTTGACGCGCTGCAAACTTTCCGGATGGCGCAAAGTTACAATGTCAGCGCCCGCCAGCAGCAGTGAAAAAGCGGTAGCCGCCTCCCAAACTATTCCTTTGCCGGCGTCCTGGATAGCTTCTTTCGTCTTCCATGCTTCTTTCCCCACTCTGGCAATCAACGGGGACTGCAGAGTCTTATCGTCGTGCACAACGGCTGAGAGGCGAATGCGCTCCATGGTTGAGTACGCGTAGTCTAGTCCATAGCCGGCGGCACAAGTCAGCGGATCAATAACCACCCTATCCAGCGGAAAATACTTGCCCAACCTAATATTCAAGTCTTTAGCCAGATTGATATCCATGGGAATCTGAGCAATAATCGCATGGCCATGTTCAAGTGCTACAGTCGCTATCTCCTGATGATTCTCCTTTAATACCGGACCGATCAACAAATTCAGTCCGCTACAGACTTCTGCCACCACAGGCAAAACGGCGGCATCTTTCTCCTTCTCGCCCAAGCCAAAGACGACCACCGGCACATTGACCGCTTCTGCCACTCTCTTTACTCCGGCGGCAATCTCTGCTGCGGGTACATCTTTTTCCATGCTGTTTAGACTAAGGAAAATCAGGTCGGCCCCAAAAACCTCCGCACTCTTTTTAGCCCACGCCTCGGGAGAAGATTTAACGTCGGCGTAAAACTCCTGCAACCAGGGAGCCCAATCATTCGGCTCACTGTCAGACACTTCCAGCGCGAATTTGAGTTGCCCGGTTTTACCTTCAAAAGAATGGAAAGGAAGCGTGTTTTGCCCACTCACAACGATCTTCTTCCCTTCCGAACCCAGTACCAGTTCCTTGATTTCTCCTGGATATTTTTCCAGAAACTTTTCCAACATACTTTCCGCCTCCCGCAATGTTAAATTTCCAGCCAGGAAGGAGAATATAGTTCTCGTCCCATAATAACCCTAGCTGTTTTATAGTAATTCCTCTCTACCGGCGACATCGCCGCCATATCCAGATCTTCCCCGTCCATCACCCTCAAGATGATATTTATAATTTCTTGTTCTTTCCCTGCATTAAGGGCAACCAGCTCTTTATCGAAGCTGTCAACGATGGCAGAGTACAAACCGGCTTTGCCTAAAATGACTATGGCAACCTGATTAATAATGTGGCGCAGGTCGCGCGGCACACCGTTGGACAGATTGGAAAGCCCGATGGTAGATTTTACACCTGGTGCGATATCAGGCAACATTCCCACAAACTCGATCACTTCCAAAACATCAGACTGGCTCACGCCGATCGGCAGCATAATCGGGTCAACCCAAATATCTTCATTCGGAATCCCAATGCTGTTGGCATAATCGATTGTCTCCATAATTGACTCGGCGCGTGAAGGGGCGTCAGAGGGAATCCCGGCATCATTGAGCACTGAAATTACAACATTGGAACCATACTTCTTGGCTAGAGGCATCATCTTTTCCTTGCTCTCCTGGGTACCGGCGGCGGAATTGATCAGCGGCTTCTGCCGGCAGATGGCCAAACCAGCCTCCATCGCCACAGTGTTAGTCGTGTCAAGAACAAGAGGCAGTTCGACAACTTCTTGGATGTTGTTCACAAGCCAACTCATTGTTTCCGTCGGGTTTTTACGTGCGGGACCGATGTTTAAATCTATCCAGTGCACACCCGCCTTGGCTTGTTCTTTGGCCAGTTCCTGCAAAGGACCGGCATTTCTGCCGGAGAGAGCCTCCGATACCACTTTGGAGAGAATCTGAATGTTTTCTCCGATTAAAATCATGCTTTTTCCTCCCTTATTTTTCTAAAGCTCTACCTCAAAACCGCAGCTGCGGTATTTCCGCCATAATTTTTGCCACTATTCGCTAAATTCCGCGCAAAAAACTCCGGCAGCAGAAATTGCAATCTTCAAAAAAAATACCACCTGACACCGGACGGCTTTTTTTGTTGTGTAGGAAATCATATGATTTCCTACCCTGAAAATAGCATCTACCCTCTGCTTGGGCGGGTTTCAAACCCGCCCCTACATTGCACGAGCGCGGGCATGCGCTCACTTCTCCCATCAAATTCGCCTCTCCCTGCGGGAGAGCAACCGGGCGAACACGCAGGTTCGCCCCTAGACACCCATCCCGACAAATTCCCCTCTCCCTGCGGGAGAGGGCTAGGGTGAGGGCCAGCTGAGGCGCATTTTCATCCTTCCGATGGTGCCCCGTCTTTATCGTGGCA
>JAGXTN010000062.1 GCA_018333455.1 Dethiobacter sp.
CTACGACTGCGCAACTAAACTCCTTGTTCCTCTCTTTCATACTCTGTGTCCTCTGTGGTTAATAAAAGAACCTTCTCTCTTGCGTCTTGCCTCTTGCTTCTAACTTAGGTCCTTTTCACACAGTCTGACGGTTCTTCATGGAAATCGCCCCTCCCATTCTCTCGCAAATTAGTCCTCTTGCAGCGCCTGATACACCTTTGGGTAATTTCAGTGTTCAATGTGATTTCCGAGAAATCACAGATGAAATTCCATTAGCATGCGAGGTCTCCAGCACTTCGGCGGTCTTGCGCAGCGTGAGGCCAACTTCCTGCGTCAACTGCCGACAGATGGCCGCGAAGAGTTCGGGGTCTCGCTTAAGCTGCGCGGCTCTTTCTATGCCGTGCAGCTCACAAAACTGTTCTAAGGCTTTATGAGCAGTAGCTAACCTGTAGGTTTCGCGGTCTTCACCGGTCTCGAGGTACAGAGTGAGGTCGCTTTGGCGGTGAAACTCGGTGAATCCGCGCACACTTCCACCGAGCAACCCTAACACAAACTCCTTCTGTTCTTCACTAATATGAGCTATGTCCATCGTGTACTCCTTGTAGCTACTCCACTGATATTCAGCCGGGTCTGCTACTAACCGCGCCTGTATAGGATTCATGTGTATGTAACGTAGTGCACCGAGCAAGTAGACATCGTCCTCGATTACTTCGCTGCGATAGCGGTCGCCAAAAACAGGGCCCACCCGCCCCTCCTTCATTCATCAAGGTACTGACGGTAAGGGTTCTAATCCGTCAATGGCGCTTTGGATCCTTGTTCTGTCCCCAGTAGTCCACAAATCCCAACTGAGTGCCTCATCGAGCCTGCGGACATTCTCGATAATAATCCCGAGTCTTCGATCTAACTCGGGGTCAACTCCCGGCCCCTCATAGGCCACGATTGACTCTCCATTGACAGCACCAAAGTAGCCGATGTTCTTAGTGGACATACCCTGCCTTTGCAATTCATCAAATAACCAGTCGCCGGCTAATCTAGCTGCCATAATATTCCCACCCGCGATCCGAACATTCTTGATGTGTTCCTCAGGACTAGACGAGGCCGCGAGCGAGAAATGGGCATTGGCGTTGTGCACAGTGACTGCAAAAAGCTGCCCAACTCGGATTAACCGCAAGTGGTCAGTTGCCTTACGTTCTTCTCTGCGGTAAAACATAACCCCGCCGATAGCAGCGAGTACCAGAGCAATTACTACCGCGCGCTTTACCAATACCAGTTTCGTTCCCATCATAGCAATCTAGCCCCCCATATTAGTCTGCCATACGATAGTGTAAGTCTGTGCAGCGGGCCTAAATCTCGCGGCCGACACTGGTATAGCAATAGATATTACACTCAA
>JAGXTN010000038.1 GCA_018333455.1 Dethiobacter sp.
CGTTCTACCAGCCCACCTGGTTGTGCCACATTCACAGCATTGAGATTCACCATCGGCCTTTCACCCCCATGGAGTTCCGGAACCAGGAACCCAGCGGACAGCCACTGCCGAACTTTAGGATGAAGTGGATAGCCATAGTAGGTTTTGGGAACACCGTGATGGTAGTATTGGCCGGCATGACGTCCATAGCCGCGTGTCTGTCCTAAGCAAAGCCATCCCGCTGCACGATAGCAAGTGCCTGCAAAACGCGAGTGGTCGACGAACGTTTCTGCCAGCACAATGGGATGTCCGTATACCCTTCTCCAGTCTTCCGATAGCCGCTTCACGTTTACCGACAAAACCTTTGAAGCGAGATTGGGGATGCGCACATTGGGCAAAATGAGAAAACGCAAATTGTTAGCTAGGTAGACAAGGCGGCCCCATTGTTGTTCTTTGCTCCAGCCGATCCATTCGTCTCTTGCCTTGCACTTAAACGCAGCAGTTCCCCAACCAAGAAGCGCCACCCATTGCCCATCAATTTCAGCCACATACTTCATGGATTCCCCTACTAATTGGCGAAACCCAAGATAATGGTGAGCTACCATGAGCTCATTCCATCGAGATCCTTCTTGTGGCTGGATCGGTCTTACGATTAACGACTGCAACTCTCTCTGTCCCAGCATACAAGTTCCTTTGGTTCCGTATTTATCTTCATTGTAACGGTTCCGCGGGAAAAAAGCCAGTAGAATGTGCAATGCCTTACTGCGCTTCAGTTATTCTCGACTTTGACGGAGTCCTGGCATAGGGTCGCCGTTGTCTTGACAAAACACAAGATCGGCGTCCTTGTTATAGAGCTCGCCTAGTTTGATCGCCTGTACTAACTGCAGCTTCCTATGGACTTCAAGCAAACTGAACACCGAATCCGATATGGATACTTCCCGATTGCTGAGCGCCGTTTTCGGTGCTTTAAGATATATGCCCTGTTCAGGTGTGTATTGCACCGTCTGGCGTATCTCCAGAACGCCTTTCTCCGTATTGACATCACTCCATCGGAGTCCTAGCACCTCTCCGCGTCTAAGCCCGGTCATAATAGCTACAAACACTGGGCCATAAAACCGAGTCTTCGCGACTTCCACAAGCAACGTGCGGGCCTGGTCTTCGGTCAACGGAGTTATGGCCTCTTTTTGCGGTCGCGGTGGGAGGTCTACAGCAGCGGCAGGGTTACGGCTCAGTAGCTGCCAAGAGACCGCCGATGATAGTGCCTTGTGGAGGACGCGGTGCGTATACTGTACCGTGCGGTATGATAAGCCTCCCTCCCGGCCATCCTTGCGCCCGGACTTTTGCAACAGGTTAATGTGCTGCTGGATGTGGAGAGGATTCAAGTTCTCAAAGTTGCCCTATACCCCTTTTGCTGGACAACCAGAATCCGTGCTATGCTTGTATCAGAAGGGGAGAAATAAATGAAGAAGAAACACTACA
>JAGXTN010000087.1 GCA_018333455.1 Dethiobacter sp.
AAAGCCTGGAGGATGCTAGCAAGACTGGCAAAATCCCAGCCAAAACTTTTTTGCCACTGGGAGAAGGGTATTGTACCGACGATTGGATAACAAGAGCCGAATGAAGGGAGACTTTCACGTTCGGTTCTGTGAGAGACTTGGGGTGAAATTCCCCTTGTCTACTCGACCTTTACCCACCTGCTAAAGGAAACCTACTTTCGTGGGTTGAGTTGAATAGCTCATTTTTCTAAACGACATTCAGTAGGTAATTCATCAGACCATGGCATGAATTCATCTAATACTGCCGGATTCTTTATATCAACATCTGGTAGTTTCTCAAATAGGTAGACTAGGTACTTAAAGGGGTTTAATTTCCCGGGGCGGACTGTGGTACAGCTTAAGGAAGGCTTCCTGGGTAAGGTCTTCGGCCACCGCCCGCTCTCCGAGAAGGTAATAAAGCCGACGGTACACCAGGGTATGGTAGCTTTGAAACAAGGCCTCGAATTCAGTAAGCGTGATAGCCCATCCCTCCCTTTCAGCCCCTGCTATAACAATAACACCGGCAAAGAGGATTTTGTGACAGTCCCTGAATTTTTTATTGGGAATTGGAATTAGGGGGGAATTAGGGGGACACCATACTAAATTATCTGGGGGACACCCAGAATTAGGGGGACACCATACTAAATTATCTGGCAGTCGAGTGTTCCCTTTCAGGTCTAAAAACATCAGGTCTAAAAACGATATTAGGATTAGATTCGACCCGCTTCACCCGGCCCCAAAGGCCTCCGAAAAAAAGTGAGTACTGACCTGTATCCCATAATTCGGTATGGTGTCCCCATATTTCCATATTTCCTTATCTGTCATCCATATTCAGCAAATAGCATAGCATTTTTTCCGGATTTTCCAGAAAGCGGCGGGTCAGTTGATAGTGTTCCGTCTCCCGAAAACCTACCGAGTGAATGCCGTCCTCCGTCAGCAGGTAAACCTCCGCACCGGGATAAGTCATTAATATGGGTGAGTGGGTGGCAATGATAAACTGGGAGTTTTTTTGAACCAAAGCATGGATATGCGCGAGCAAAGTCATCAGTCGGCTGGGGGACAGCGCGGCCTCCGGCTCGTCCAACAGATAGAGTCCATTGCCGCTGAAGCGGTTTTCCATCAGAGAAAGGAAGCTTTCCCCGTGAGATTGCTTATGCAGGGATCGGCCGCCGTAATTGTGCGCGGCGCCAATCTCGTCGATATAGCTGGCCGCATTGTAGAAGCTCTCGGCTCGCAGAAAGAATCCGTCTTTCGGGTAGGCGCTCCGCGAAAGAGTCAGATGCCGGTATAACTCCGAGTGGCTGGGGTTGGTGGAAAAGATGAAATTACGGGTGCCTCCCTCGGCATTGAAGCCGTAGGCTACCGCGATGGCTTCCAGCAGGGTTGATTTGCCCGTAGCGTTTTCTCCCACCAAAAAGGTGACGGATTTGGAGAAAAATAGCTCTTTCCTCTGGGCCAGATGGCGCACCACTGGCAGGCCGCCAAGGTAAGAGTCCTCTTCTGGCGGCGAATTCAGCCGTACGCCGCTGATATAGTTTCTTTTCATCCAACCGCTCCTTTCTCAGACTGCGGCCAGGCGCCCAGCTCAAAAAGGCAGCCAGGACCAGAACGAATACAATTGCGCCGGCAAACCATTTGACCAGACCCCTTTTTCCAACCTGTTTCCTTGCCTGTTTTGTTCTGCGCCATAATAGCAGCCGGTTGATGAGATACCAGGTACCGACCCCGGCTACCAGATAACAGGGGATTAAAAATAGCTTGAATTCCTCGCCTAGGCGGCCAAACACGCCGGCGGCTACCATAGGGCCAACTAATAAGGTGCAGCAATTATAATTATAATGTGTCCCCTTTGTCAAGACAGCGATTTTCGTTTTCTTCGTGAACCAAATATTCCCATACAACTTGCATAGTGGAGTATACGTTAGGCAGAAATCAAGGGCGAGCGAAGCGAAGTTCATCTT
>JAGXTN010000016.1 GCA_018333455.1 Dethiobacter sp.
CGTTTTTCTTGTCCGCTAGGGGCTGCCGCCCCTTCGGCGGAACTTCGTTCCTGAGCACCCCGCGAGCGTAAGGGGCACGCCCCTTACAAACCCCAACGCATAGGATCGTAGCTTCCCTGAACGATAAAATTTCCTATGCTATAAAAAATAGCAGGCTATTGCTCCGCAGTGAATCTCAAAATTTTAAGAAGATACGTGCTATTTAGGCAGGGAAAGTGGGTAAAATGCGGAATCTTAAAGCATATACTTATTATTAGCCGCCGCCACCAAGCCTCAGGAAAGGGGTAATCGCTCATTAACATCGCCTTTTTTTTAGTTCCTAAAAAGGAAATTGTTTATCTTCCCGTTAACTCTACAATGCGCCAAGCAATTGAAAAGATGGAGTTTCATCGCTATACCGCCGTGCCACTTGTTGACCAGCATGGCCATTACGTTGGCACCATCACTGAAGGTGATCTACTCTGGAAAATGAAAAACACGCCTGGCCTGACTTTTGAAGATACTGACAAAATCCCTATTTCAGAAATACCTCGGCGCGTTGAAAATGAGACTGTACGCATCGACGCAAACGTGGAAAATCTCATCAGTCTGGCTGTTGTACAAAATTTTGTTCCTGTGCTTGATGATGAAGATATTTTTATCGGTATAATTCGCCGCAGAGAGATTATGGAATACTTTAGCAGAAAGCTTATGGGAAAAAAAAGTTAATTTTCTAAACGGCAGAAAAAATCACAGGAGTTGAAACTCCTGTGATTACTATTTTCCTTGGCAGCTATCAGCTTTCCGAATTATTGTTGCAGATTAAACACCGTTAGTAATTGCCGCAACTCTTCTGCAGAAAGTTGCGTGCGCAAAATATCCAACGCCTGCTGTGCCTCCTCAATGGTCACCCCATCTGCGGCAAGCTCACTTATCTGCGCGAGAGTCTCCATGCCAATTTTTTGGAGTACAGGCAAAATAGCAATCAACTCAGCAATCCCCCCGACTCCCTCAGGCGGCAAAACTTGCAAAGGTTCCGCAACATTTTCCAACGCCGGCCGTATAACATTACTAACTGTTGCTAAATATTGCTGCGCCAGAGGCCAAAGGATAAAATACGTGGCCCCAACAAGGATAGCTAGGCATAAAACAGAGAAAATCACTAATTTTTTGATCATAAGCTACCTCCCAGCAAAGATTATTCAAGGCAAGCTTCGCCTCTGTTAGTTAACTATATCACATTTTATCAGCAAAGCACAAGAAAGACAGCCATAAGTACAACATCGTGAGGCAAAACAACCACTATTCCTACTTAGCCATTGTGCCACCGTCAATCGGGTAGATGCCGCCGGTAATGTAGGAAGATTTAGCAGACGCCAGAAAGTACGCCAGTTCCGCAATTTCCTGCGAAGTAGCATAACGTCCCATAGGAACAGCTTCTTCAAAAATTTTGCGAGCATCCGCCGGATTTTCCGCCAAGGCCTCTTCGATGGAGCGCATCATTCGTGTGTCGACCGGCGCCGGGCAAATTGCATTTACACGCACTCCCTTGCCGACAACCTCCAGTGCCGCAGAGCGGGTAATCCCCACGACGGCATGCTTAGATGCCACATAAGGGGCAAGACCCGGGAATCCTTTAAGACCTGCGACTGATGCAGTATTTATCACACTGCCGCTTTGCTGCTCAAGCATCACTTTCAACACATGTTTTAGTCCATAGTATACACCGTAAAGATTTACCCCCAAAACATGCGCCAAGTTGTCCGCAGTGGTATCTACGATTGACTGAACTTTTCCTTCAACTCCGGCATTGTTAAAGAAAACATCAATCCGCCCGAACTTAACCAAGGTGGCGTCAACATATTTTTTCACATCTTCTTCCTTGGAAACATCGGCGGCAATAGCCAGATAGTTATCCTGCTTAAAGCCAAGCCCCACCGCCATCTTTTCCGCTGCCGCTTCGCTTGTGCTGACCAGTGCCAGCTTGGCGCCGTTCTCTGCAAAAAGCCGAGTAACCGCACTGCCAATCCCACCGGTTGCCCCTGTGATCAGTACCACTTTATCCATAAATTCCATAAACTGCACCTCCTACACATATTTTGTACTTTCTAAAATTTTATTTCCGCCTTGGCCATTTCTACGCTGGGAACAAGCAGTCCTTGCCCGGGGGAATGAGCATTCACGGCTGCCTGGCTAATGCTGCGGTAAAGCAGGCGGACAGTAGCGGTAAAGGTTTTTCCCGCTGCCTGAATACTGTAGGTTTCAGTTTCTGTGCCGCGGGGCGGGATTCGCCGATCAAAGCCTATCTCTTGGGCGAGCCAGCTCTTGTTGGTCGCGTTGCCCTCTTTATCTCGAAACAGTCTGCGGAAAAAAACTGCATTTTGATCCACATTATTCTCCGCATCAGTATAGCCGGAACGGAAGACAGTATCTCCCTTCTCGTTTACCACAGTCACTTCCAGCCACATTTGTCGAATATAGGTAACGCCGGTGGGAATTTTGTGTCCGGCACCTACATTAGTCACGTTCACCGTCAGATCTAGGCCGTCTGCAGTCAGTTTGCCTGCTAAGTCAAGGCGAGCCGCCGCGCGCAAGTTTTCTTCCGCTTTGCGGGCATGTTCTTCAGAGCCCATTCTGGACAACTGCCAGGAACTGCCTCCCACAAAATAATGGGTGGCAATATGCTCTCTTTCCTTAGCGTTACCAGCTATCGATGACCGACCTGGGTTCTTGCCCACACCAGGACCGGGCGTCATATGACAGTCTTGACAGGTAATTCCTTCTGCGGCATAGGGGCCAGCCAGCCAATCATCATAAGTGTCGATGATCAGCACTCCGCTTTCCGGGTGACGGACGTTATGGCAGGCACCACAAAATTCTGCTTCAGTGTGGAGTTGTGAATACATTGTTTCGTGCATAGGAGAAACAGTATCGCCGCGAGGGCCTCTTTTTACGGGGCCGGGACTTGAAACGTTTCCAGTGTTAAACTTTTCTGTAACTTCAGATACTGTATGACAGAAATCACAAGAAATGCCTCTTTGAGAGATTTCGTCAAATTCACTGCCATCAAAAGGCGGGAGCTGACCTGTACGAAAAGCAACTGGCGCGTGACATTCACCACAAAGCGCTCCGACTGCACCATCAGTTTCAGCAAGTGCTTGCTGAAAATCAGGCTGAAACAGCTCCCCTACCCAACTGGAGGCGTGCTTGGAACCGCTCCAAGCCTGGTAAATTTCCGTATGGCATGCACCACAAATAGCCGGATCTTGGAAGTCGCCCGGTTCAAACAGAACAGTTTGCCTCGGCTCTGCCGGTGAAAGAACCGGCGGGGGCTCTGGCGTTACCCTTGGACTGCAGCCTGTCAGATTAAAAACTATGATTAAGATAAAAATAACAGCAGATAAACTCATACACTTTTTCAGTGACATGCCACAACACCTCAGCTATTTAATATCACATTCTACATTCTAGCATAATTGCGAAGTTGGATACATTAATAAAGGATAACAAAAATTGTGCCTACCCCTAATTTTGCAGCACAATCTATAATAAACTTGGCCTGAGGCACTGAAAAATATAGTGTTTCTGGCCATTTTTATTTTGAAAAATGAGAATAAACATATAGCGAATTAGAGCGAAATATGGTATAATAGATACATATCTCCAGCTCCA
>JAGXTN010000146.1 GCA_018333455.1 Dethiobacter sp.
TATAAGGTCATCGTAGAAGAAAAAATCGCATCATAAGCAGCTGCTGAATGTTCAGGGGCTGCGAAATTAGCTCTCTCGTAGCCTTGTTTTGTGTTGCCTTTCAAAGGCAAAGTGTTTTCAGGGTAGAAAGGAGAAATTCTAGGTATGAGTATCGATACGGCAGCTAGCGGAAATATAAAAGAGATTTATCTGGCTGGCGGTTGTTTTTGGGGAACGGAGAAATACTTGTCGCAAATAAAGGGGATAGTGGACACAGAAGTAGGTTATGCAAACGGGAATACTGCAAACCCGGCTTATGAAGACGTGTGCCACAGAGGCAGCGGCCATGCAGAAACAGTCAGAGTAAGGTACGACCAGAATGAAATAAGCCTAGAGTTCATCTTGAGGCTTTTTTATGATGTAATCGACCCTCTGACAATAAATCGACAAGGTAACGACCTAGGGCCTCAGTATCGAACCGGCATTTATTATACAGATGAACAGGATAGAGAGATAATTGTAAGTTCTTTAACAGAGCTTCAGAAAAGTTTTGACAAGCCGGTTAGAATTGAGGCAATGCCATTACAAAACTACTTTACGGCTGAAAATTATCACCAGCAATATTTAGATAAAAATCCGCATGGTTATTGCCATATTGGTCAAGAGAAATTTGAAAAAGCAAGACAGGCGCAAGATGATTATAAGATGAGCGATAAGGCGAATCGCAAAGAGATTTTGAAAGACAGTCTTACTGCTCTACAGTATAATGTGACGCAAAACAATGCTACAGAGCCGCCCTTCAGAAAAGAGTTTTACAATAATTTTAGAGAGGGTGTTTATCTGGATGTAACTACCGGAGAACCGCTTTTTGTCTCAAGTGACAAGTTTGACTCAAGTTGTGGCTGGCCGAGTTTCTCTAAGCCAATTAGTTGCGATGCAATTAGCGAATTGCCCGATACGAGCCACGGCATGAGGAGGGTAGAAGTGCGCAGCAAAAAAGGAGATGCACATCTAGGGCACGTTTTTAATGACGGCCCCAGAGAAACTGGCGGTTTACGGTACTGCATCAACAGTGCATCACTAACGTTTATACCAAAGGAAGAGATGGAGGAAAGAGGTTATGGATATTTACTTCCCTTGTTGCTGTAGGGCAACAAAGGGTAGCCATAAAAATAATGACTCCCGCGACAACCACAGCTCTAAACGCGCTGCCGGTTTACGGGAGTCATTTTTTTAGTACGCTTTACTGAAACCTGGTTCGCCGTCATAAAGCCAAAGTTTCTGAGCAGCCGACCAGAGCCATTTTTCACTGAGCTTGCTCAGAAAGCGGTCTATCTCCTGGTCGGTGATGTCCGAGGTGGCGAGAAAACGGCAACGGTACCAATTGACCATCATCAAATCGGGACTGACATAACCCGGCCAGACTTTGGTGCCCCGGTTGGAAATAAATTCACAGCGGAAGTTTTCAAAGTCTGCAAATTGCGGCACGCCGCTCTCGTTGATGATATAGACATCCACACCTACCAGCTTGATGTCTTTAGCTTTCTTATTAATTGTGACCAGCCCCCTTTTTCCGTGCCGGCTCATAAAGTTCCGGCTTTCCTGATAAACACTTATAATGGTTGCGGCATCAGCGGAAGGATGAAACATGCCCTCACCGTGCCCTCACCCTAGCCCTCTCCCGCAGGGAGAGGGGATTAGCAGAGGAGAGGGGAGATATTAGTGTGTTTGGGAATCGGCTATTCGCCGATTCCAACGAGTCCGACATCTGACCTCCGACCTCCGATAATGGGAGAGGGGATTAGCAGCGAAGAGTGGATTTGCTTAGCCCAGTTCACGCATTTTTTCCACGATGGCTTGTGCATAATCGTCTGTACTGGCAGTGCCGCCTACATCGTAGGTGACCCGCTTGCCTTCCGCCAAGACTGCCTCCATTGCCTTCTCGATACGCAGTGCCGCTTCCGCCTCTCCCAGCCAGCGCAACATCATAATCCCGGAACCTAAGACAGCAGAAGGGTTAACCTTTTTCAGGCCAGCGTATTTGGGTGCCGAACCGTGGACGGCCTCAAAGATAGCGCAGTTGTCACCGATATTAGCCCCGGGGGCAAAGCCAAGTCCGCCAACCATCCCGGCACAAAGGTCGGTAATGATGTCACCATACAGATTGGGCAAGACAAGGCAATCAAACTGTGCCGGGTTGCGCACCAGTTGCATGGCGCAGTTGTCCACGATAATGTCGTCTGTTTCCATTTCTGGGTACTTTTTAGCCGCCTCGCGGAAAGCGTCCAGAAAGAGTCCATCAGTCATCTTCATGATATTTGCTTTATGCACACAGACTACCTTTTTGCGTCCCCGGGCGATAGCCCACCGAAAAGCGAAGTCGGCGATACGGTATGACCCTGGCCAGGTAATCACCTTTAGGCATTGAGCAACTTCATCGGAAACCATATGTTCAATGGCCGCGTACGTATCCTCCGTGTTTTCACGGAAACTCAGAATATCAATATTGTTCCATGGTCTCTTCAGCGCCGGGACAGATAAGGCCGGACGCACATTGGCATAAAGGTCAAAGACTTTGCGTAGCGTAACATTGGCACTCTTATGGCCAGTTCCAATCGGCGTGGTAGTCGGTCCCTTTAAGGCGACCCTGTTTTTGGCAACAGACTGGATGGTCTTTTCCGGCAGAAGCGTGCCGAATTTCTCTAGGCAGCCTAAGCCGATTTCCTCGTATTCCCATTTAATTTCCACGCCGCTCGCGTCGATGATCGTTCTGACCGCCTCACAGATTTCTGGACCGGTCCCTTCCCCGGGGATAAGTGTGACTACATGCTTTGACATCGGAGGCCTCCTTTGAAAAAGATTGAGCTCGCTCGGGTGATTGCGCGCTTTATGTTTACGAAATTCGTTTGTTCGACAGCAACAGGGAGAAAGCCTGTTTCATTCTAACAGATTTTGAGCCGATTGAAAACCCCGAAAAGCCTTTTTTGTAAGTAACTGTGCAGAATGTTTTCTTTATCGTTGCAGTAAGGCTTAAGATGAGTATATTGCTAAGGCAGCTACAAAGGATTTATGAGTTTGCTGTCGAAATAAGAGAACACATCTAGTTATAAGGTGCGTGATTGCTATGAGTGATATTCTCTATAAGTCTGTATTGGCTCACTCTCCCGTCGGATACGCGTATTACAGGGTACTGTGCGATGAGGATGGCATCCCTTATGACTATGAATTCATTGACGCTAATCCTGCTTTCGCAAAGATGACGGGCTTAGCAGTCGTTGATCTGGTTGGCAGAAAGGCTGCTGAGATTTTGCCGTCAATGTGGAGTGGCAAGTCAGATTTGATTATGTTTTGCGAAGAAATCGCTATCCAAGGCGGCGGCAGTATAGAGTTTGAACATTATTTTGAGCCGCTGAGCAGATGGTATAAGATTAACGTATTTTCTCCGGCAAAGAGCCATTTTGTGACATATTTAACTGACATTACGCATCAGATGAGAATGCTGGAAGAGCAAACCACCTTGAACACATTCTTTAACGATATTGTAATAGAACTAGATGAAAACTTCAGATATATCAATTACATTCCTAATAAAAAATTCGATTTTCAACAGAAGCAAAAAATCATTGGTAAAACAATCCGAGAAGTCTATGGCCTTGAATTTGCTCTGCAGCTGGAGAGCAATTGTAAGACAGCGCTGGCGACTGGGGAAATAGAGAGTTTCATTCACAAGTCGCCGCTACCCGGCATTGATCGGTGGTTCCGAGCGAACATTATTCACAGGACCGATTGCTTTAATCAAAATAAATATATTATTGTCACAAGAGATATCACCGAAAAAGTGGAAGCTGAAAGGGCAATATATGCAGAAAAGGAGCGGCTGCGGGTTACCTTGCAGTCGATTGGCGATGCTGTGATTGCTACTGACAAAAGCGGTCGGATTATCAGTTTAAATCCCATAGCTGAACAGTTAACCGGCTGGTCTGAACAGGAGGCCAGAGGTAAAAATGCGCAGGAAGTTTTCCACATCATCAGTGAAAGAACAAGAGAAGTATGTGAAAACCCTGTGCAAAAAGTGCTTAACACAGGCAATATTATCGGTCTTGCAAATCACACCGCGCTTATCTCCAAAGACGGCTCGGAGAGACCTATTGCTGACAGCGCGGCACCTATTAGAGATGAGGCTGGCATAATTCATGGTACTGTACTCGTTTTTAGGGATGTGACTGGGGAAAAACTTAGGCAGGAAGAAATTGAATATCTCAGTTATCATGACAGTTTAACTGGTCTGTACAACCGCAGGTTTTTTGAGGAAGAATTAAAAAGATTGGATGCGGAAAGAAATTTACCGATTACACTGATTATCGGTGATGTGAACGGGTTAAAACTGATTAATGACGCGTTTGGCCATCTCGTGGGGGATAGACTCTTGCAGAAGGCGGCGGCAGCGATCAGACAGGCTTGCCGTGTTGATGATATCATTGCGCGTTGGGGCGGAGATGAATTCGTTATTATTCTGCCGAAGACCAACCAAAAAAGTGCTGTGGAGCTTATCCAAAGGATTAGAAATTCATGTGCCGGGGCGGAAATAGAAGCAATTAAGCTTTCTATTTCCTTAGGTTATGAAACAAAAGAGCAAGCAGATGAATGCATCGCAAACGTGCTAAAATCGGCTGAAAGAAATATGTATAAGAATAAACTGCACGAAGGCCAGAGCATGGCAGGAAGCGCAATCAAAGTGATTCACAGCACTCTGCTGGAAAAGAACCAAAGGGAAGCTGAGCATTCCAAAAGAGTGGCTGAGCTGAGTAAAAATATCGCTAAGGCGATGGGTCTGCCGGAAGCGAAAATAAATGAGATGGAAACGATCGGATTAATGCATGATATTGGCAAAATCGCGATAGCGGAAGCAATTCTGGAGAAGGCTGGCGAGTTGACTGAAGATGAATGGATTGAAATTAACCGACATCCGGAAGTGGGCTACAGGATACTAAGCACTTCAAACGACACAGTTGAAATTGCTCGTTATGTGTTAGCACACCATGAGCACTTCGATGGCAACGGATATCCGTCAGGCATCAAAGGTGAAGATATCCCCTTACAGGCAAGGATTCTTGCTGTGGCAGACGTATTTGATGCTCTAACGAGTAAAAGGGTGCACAGAACAGCTTATTCCAGCAAGGAGGCAATAAAAGTATTGCAAAACAAAGCCGGGAAACAATTTGACCCTGAGGTGGTTAAAATATTTAAATGACTATTTGATTAGCTCAGGATAGGTAACCACCCTGCTTGTCACGCAGCAGTGAACAAGACGATTAAACAACTGTCCTTTAAACATTCGTCTATTAAACCTATAACAGTATTCTCCCAGA
>JAGXTN010000045.1 GCA_018333455.1 Dethiobacter sp.
TTGTAAGGGGCGTGCCCCTTACTCTTGCGGGGTGCTCAGAGCCCGCAGGCTCGCCGAAGGGGCGGCAGCCCCTAGCGGATAAAAAAGACGCGTCAGTTGATAGAAAACGCGAAGCGTCTTTTTTATTCGATTGCTTTTGCGACACCGGCATCTGCAAAACTGGCCATTTCTGCACAAATTTTTATCGCGGCATCTACCATGGTCATTGCTAAGGCTGAGCCTGTTCCCTCACCTAAGCGCATATTCATCTTTAAAAATGGCGAAAGACCTAAAATTTGCAACGTGACGGCATGTCCCGGCTCTTCAGATAGATGGGAAGCAAGCATGTACTGGTTTGCATTTGGATGAAGTTTGCCGGCAATTAGCGCGGCAGCGCCGGAGATGAATCCATCCACCAAAACCGGGATGTTGTGAGCGGCAGCAGCCAACATTACACCGGCCATTCCAGCTATTTCGTAGCCGCCAAGCTTTGAGAGCACATCAAGGGCATCTGTACTTTCAGGATCGTTTAAACTGATCGCATCCCGAATCACGCGTACTTTATTTTGCAGTTTGCCGTCGTCTAGTCCGGTGCCGCGTCCACAGACTGCCGCAATATCTCCGCCGCTATAAACTGCGGTAATGGCAGCACTGGAAGTAGTATTGCCAATCCCCATTTCGCCGGTACCAAAAATCCCAGTTCCGTTAGCGATACATTCTTCTGCCACATTAATCCCGCATTCCAGGGCAGCTACTGTCTGCCTTCTTGTCATTGCCGGCCCTTTAGCCAAATTGTTTGTGCCATAGGCAATTTTTCTAATTTGTAGGCAGGGGTGGCTAGGCAAGTCTACGGCCACGCCTACGTCCACCACCACTAGTTCCGCATTGGCATGCCGGGCCAGTACATTCATGGCAGCTCCACCTGAAAGAAAATTCATGACCATCTGCGGAGTCACTTCTTGCGGGTATGCTGAAACACCTTCCGCTACTACACCATGGTCACCGGCCATTAAAACCACAGTTTTCTTCGGCAATAGCGGCTTTATCTCCCCAGTAATAGTCGCCAGTTTTTGCGCAATTTCTTCAAGCACTCCTAAACTTCCCGGTGGTTTCGTAAGATTGTCAAGATGTTGCTTGCATCGCAGACCTGCTTCCTGATCCACCGGTTTGATCTTGCTAAGTATTTCGATCAGCTTTTCCATAACGCTTCCTCCTTGCTTTAATGAAAAATTGCTTCTACAGCCGGACTGGCAGAGTCTCTCCCGACGTTATTAGATACAGATATGCGGCAAGTACCGGAGCAGCCAAAATGGTTTCTACCGCCCTAGCGTAATAACCAAGTTGTTCTTTGTAGTGTGCTGTCAGTTCCTCTGCTCCTCCCTGCGGAATTCTATCAGTTTTAAAATCAACCAGCACATACCCTTCCTTAGTTTTGACCAACAGGTCGATAATACCCTGAATAAGTACCGTTTCGTCTAAATTAGCACAAGCAAGCTCTTTGGCAGGCAAAATCAGCGTAAAGGGCCATTCTCTATAGGTTTGATTAGCATGAGCTAAGACCATCTGCCCTGCCACCCCTGCGAAAAATGGAGCAATTTTAGCAGGGTTTAGGAAGCTAGCTTCATCCTCACTAAAAATTCCTGATTTTACAAAAAGGGCAATTTGTTCGGCGATTTCCTGCTCACCCAAGGGTGGCAATAGTTTTAAATGCTGAAATAAGCGATGATAGAGAATTCCTATCTCCAAATTAGATAATCGTTTTTGTTTTTGCAGAAAGGCGGGCCGATCCCATGCTTGCGGCGCAGAAAAGAGCTTTTCCCCCTCCTGTTCATTTTCAGTTGGTAAGTAGTTTTTTACTTCACTGATCGATAGTTTAGCAGCTAAATTGTTTGGAGTGTGCGGATAGCGGTAGGAGAGTTGAGCATGAATCTTGCTTTGCTCCTCTTTCGAACAAGCAAATTTTAGCGGACGCAGAGCAAGAATATCTGCCATATTTCTTGCGGCAGACTCGTCTGGTTGCGGCAAGCTGGGGAGCTGTTTATCTTTACCGTTCCAGATCGAAATACTAAAGCGGGAATCTTCCCCGGCTAACCATGGAAACTGTATTTGCGCTCCCTCCATGTCAGAGTGACGGATAAGAGCCCGACCCAGCCAATCCAGATAGGATTTTGCCCGAACCAGCTCGGAAGCCGGTAACGATTTCTCTTGGCAGGTAAGGAGCTGCCGCCATGTTTCCTGTTCATCAGACAGATTCCTTGCCGAACCAATCAGCAGCAATTTTTCTCGGGCACGTGTTAAGGCAACATAGAGGATGCGCATTTCTTCCGCCCTAACTTCTGCTTCACTGGCAAGTTTTAATGCTAGATAAGGCAAGGACGGGTAGCGAACCATGGCCTGAGTATCGGTAACCAGCGGAGCTATACCAAGATCCTTGTGGATCAAAATATCTGTCCGCTGATCAAGAAAGTTGAACTGTTTCCCGAGATCGCATAAAAAAACGATGGGAAATTCCAGCCCCTTAGATTTATGGATGCTCATGATTCGCACCACATTTTCATTTTCAGCCAGTGCCCTGGCCGCCCCTAGGTCTTCGCCGGAGCGGCGCAGTTGTGCGATAAATTCCAGGAAACGAAACAAGCCTTGTCGAGAAAATCGGTCGAACTGTCGGGCACGAGAAAAGAGGGCATGGAGGTTTGCCTGACGTTGTGCTCCGTTTGGAAGTCCGGACACATAGTCTGCGTAACCGCTTTCCCGGTAGATTGTAGCAATAAGTGTTGTCAATTTCTCCTGCCTTGCTTTGCTTCGCCAGCGCTCCAATTGGGAGAGAAAATGTTGCAGTTTTTCTGAAAGGAGAGGGATGGCTGCTTTTGCTGTTATAGTTACGGCATCATAGAAATCAGATTTTTTACCGCCAGTGATGCGTACTAGCGCTAGTTCTTCCAGAGAGAGGCCGACAAATGGTGAGCGCAGAACTGCTGCCAGCGGAATGTCCTGGCAGGGATTATCAAGTACTTTTAAAAGGGATAACATGGTCTCCACTTCGGTGGCGGCAAAATAACCGGTTGAGAGATCGGCATAAGCCGGGATGCCAAATTTGCCGAGAATATCGATCAAGCGGTTTGCTCTATTAGTAGTAGCCCGCAAAAGAATGACCATATCCCCATAGGAGGCCGGTCTGTATGCGCCGCTCTCTTTGTCGCAGATCTGCAGCGCCCCTTCCGGACTATCCAGCATTTCCCTAATCCTTTGTGCCACAACCAGCGCTTCCCGCTCTAATGCATCCAGGTCGTTCCCTTCTTCTCCCTGGTCTGCTGAGGTATTGTCAAGCGCTTGATCTCGCGGCAGGAGATGGACTTCCACAACTACCTGGCTAACTGAACCTTGTTTATGTTCAGGATAATCTGCTCCGTAAACGAGTTCGGCATCTCTGTCGTACTCAATTTCTGCTGCCGCTTCAATCATGAGCTGGCGGAAAAGAAAATTGACAGCAGAAACTACCCCGGCTCGACAGCGAAAGTTTTTACAAAGCAGAATCTTCCGCTCGACTCCTCCCTCTCCGGTAGGATAGCTGGCGTAACGCTTGAGGAAGAGGGCAGGCTCCCCCAAGCGAAAGCGGTAAATACTTTGCTTTACGTCTCCCACCATGAAAAGATTGGGAGACGGTTCTCCCTGTCTTGAAACCAAGGCAAGAATGGCATCTTGCACCGGATTGATATCTTGGTATTCATCTACCAGCACATAGCTAAAGTGCTCGCGTAATTCCAGAGCTGCATCGGATGGGACAGCTTCAGCGCCGTTAGCTCGCCACAAAATTTGCAGACAGAAATGTTCCAAGTCATTAAAATCAACCAGCCCTAGCTGTCTTTTTCTTCTAGCATACATTTCAGCAAAGCGTTTAGTTAGCTCGGCCAACGCCGTTACCAGCGGAGCGAGTTCTCGTATTTCACTAAGATAGACTGAGGAAGTGCGGGTAAAATAAGCTTCAGCAGCGTCGTGGATTATTCCTTTAGCTTTGTCACGCAGTTTCTTTGCTCGTTCTTTTTCCTCCTCACATACACCCCTGGCGGCTGGAAACCTGTTAAAGGTAGTTCCCAGCCAAGCTTCACGCAGTTCTTCCCAGGAGAAGCTTTTAGCAAGCGCCATCAGTCGTTTTACTTGCTCCAGTTCCGCAAGCAAAGTCTTTTCATAGATAATTGGCCCTTCAGGCAGATGGCAGACAGAGACCGCTCTCGCTAGTAATCTTTCTGCATGCTCCAGCTCACGCAGCAGATGCAGAAAGATTGCGGGTAGCCAAGGCGCAAGCGCTTCTGCTGTCGGTTTTTGCTCAGGTATCTCAAAAGCTGAGACGGCTTTTTTTAACCACTGGGTCGGATCAGGATTACTCCAGGCAAAGCTATAGAGCCGCAGAATTTGCCGACCCAGCCCGTCATCACCTTTTTTCCCACCATAACTAGATACCAGTTCTAAAATGGCTGAACTATCGCCAGCCAGAGCCTCTTCCAACAGTTCAGTTAGGACATCTTGACGAAGCATGAAGGCTTCCGTTTCGTCAGCAACACGGAAGGCGGGATCAATCTCTAACATGTAAAAATAGCGGCGAATCACGCCAAGGCAGAAAGAATGAAGTGTGGAGATAGGTGCTCCGTTCACCAGCGCAAGCTGTCGGCTCAGCTCTAAGCGGCCTGAATTACGAATTTCTTTCTCCAATGCTGCGCTAATTCGCTCACGCATTTCCGCCGCCGCCGCTTCCGTAAATGTCACAACTAACAAACGATCTATATCGACGGGAACTTTTTGATCACAAACAATGCGGATAATCCGCTCCACTAACACCGCCGTTTTACCGGCTCCAGCGGCGGCGGCCACTAACAAGTTCGCACCGGTTGCGGTAATCGCTTCTAGCTGTTCTTCTGTCCAAGCTTTATTCACAGGAGATCCCTCCTTTCTTGCTGTTGCATCATTAAGGATAAAACATCTTCATGTCCCATACTCTCCAGCTGTCGATAGCTGCTGCCTGCAACAGTAAGATCAAAGCGGCAGAACGCTAAATATGGACAGAAGGAACAGGCCCGCTGACCGTTTTGTTTGCGGTATGGCCGAGCGGCAGCGTCGCCGGCAAGGATTTTTCCAGCTAATTCAAGCAGTTTGCCGCGAAGCCATGTTAATAGTTCGCTCATCTGTATTGCGTCTGCCACGCGAGATGTTTTAGTAAAGGTTCCATCATTTTTAAGTTTTGCTCGGCGCAAAAAATCTGTGCCACCCAGCAGTTCCAGTACCTTAGCATCAGCTAACGCCAGGCCGTCCAACAGTCCTGCATCTTTCCTTGACTGATTAGGGGGTGGAGGGTTGGGCACTCGCTCCATGGATTGCTGAATGCCAAAATAAAATACGCCTGCTACCGTAACGGGTAATTTTGTAAATTGAGCTGCCTGCTCCAGCAGAACTGCCTGATAAACAAGCAGCTGTAAAGCTAAGCCCTCCCAGACGTCGCTTAGCTTTAAATCCTGTGGATTTGTTTTGTAGTCAATAACACTCAGATATGCGCGGCCTGCACTTTCAGCCAAGTCCACCCGGTCAATTTGGCCGTAGAGCCAGAGTTCTGTAGCTCCGGCAGTAAGACGCCATGGTAACAAACGATTGCGGCCAAACGAAAGCTCCAGCGCCACCGGCAAGAGAGTGCTGCTACGCGCATGTTCTGTTAAAGCCACAGCCGCCTGACCCAAAGTGTCTTTTAGCTTTTCCGCCAAATAGCGCATCCGGGACGTAGACATGAGAATTTCACTGCGCAGGCGTGGAGCCAGTTTTTCCACTATCTGCTTCATTCTCTCCTTGACCTCTGCATCGCCAAGGGTAGGCCAAGCTTTCTGGTCTTTAATTATCCCTCCCACAAACTGGCTTAAGGCAATATGATAGAATATCCCTACATCCGGCGCTTCCAACCGGTATTCGGTCCTTTCCTCCAGCAGAAGAGCGTGGCGTGCAAAGTGCGCAAAGGGGCAGCGCGCAAAAAGTTCCAGTCGGGAAACGCTGCTCTTTAGCGGGTTTCCGTATAATGCTGCTAGGATGGGGGGGGCTAGAGCAGCGACAATATTAGTTTCCGAGAGTGCGCGCCAAAGCCTTTCCATAGCGGCGATAATCTGCGGCTGCTGTAGTGATTCGTTGTAAACGGTGGCCCAAAAAGTTGACATCTGACCGTGATTGATGCTGCGGTTGGCCTGCAATAAAATGATTGCCGCTGTTTTTTGCGGTTCCGTCAGCAGCGTTAAGTCATCAGCACTATCGGGCAAATTAAGCATAAAGTAAGTTTCGTTTTCAGGAAAAATCTGTTGCAGCCGCTTAAAGAGGATGGAAGGCCTTTTCCCCCTCCCCTCTTCGTCCGCCAACGGGTAGCTGGCCCAGAGATAGTCAGAACTACGGGTTAGGGCAATATATGATAAGTATTGTTCGTGAAACAATTTTTGTCGTCGTGTTGCTGCCATTTCCATTCCGGTCGTTGCCAATAAATCGCGTTCCTCATCGCCAAATATTCCTTCCTCTTGTAGTCTGGCAGGAAAATCGCCTTCACTTAGCCCCAGCACATAAGCCGCCTTAATTTGCGGTAGTCGTGAACGCTCTACGCTGCCCACAATTACCTGGTCAAGTCCGGCCGGAGTTAAGCCCAGTGTCAGGCTTTCCAGTCCTGTAAAAATGAGCTGTGTAAATTCCTGCAGGGACATTGTTTGCCCGGCCCAAATACTGACCGCCTGACTAAGTAGTTCCACAACCCCATGCCAAACCTGACGATGTTGTGCCGCTAGATTTATTTGACCGTCAGCTGTTTGCGTCTTTGCCCATGCCTGCAGACGGGACTGAGCAGCAGTAGTTTCAAGCAGCTCCCAGACGGCTTGGCAATAGACAGTCACTTCCTGTATTCCTGGTTCTGCCACTGCCTTATAAAACGGCTCAAAGTAATGAGCAAATTGCTCTTTAGCCTTGTTTAAGGCAGCAAGGTCAACCATTTTTTCAAATCGTTCGTCGTGTTCATCGTCTAGTGCCAAGCACAGGCGGAAAGTCCATGGCTTCTTATCCAGCCAACGCCGCCCCCGAACTCCGTGGGCACGAACATAGTTCTCAAGTCTGTCCACTTCGAGTCTTTCCAGCGGGAACAGATCCGTTTTTAACAATTGAATAACGGGCGTAGCGCTTAGATTGCTTAATGCCGCTTCCAGCGCAGAACGCAGAAATTCCACCAGCGGATGGTGAGCTGCAAAATGCCGCGCATCTAGATAACAAGGTATATTATATTCGCGGAATACTGACGCCACCAAGTCATGGTAAGCGGAGAAATCACGTAAAATTACGCCGATATCGGCGTAACGCCAGCCATTTTCCTTGACAATCCGGTAAATATCCCGAGCCATGGCTTCCACTTCCGCGCGGGTGCCGGCAGCCGTTACTAATTTTATCTTTGCTGTAGCCTGCGTATAGGGCTCAAGCGGAAAGCAATTAAACTGAGCTTCAAGGTGCGCCAGAGGCGGGCACTGAGCATAGCGTGTCTTTTGTCCTTGGGATGGCAAGATTAAGGGTGGCAAGATAGTGATGCCCGCTTGACTGGCGAGCTGCTGCAGCCTCCGCCGGCTATCTAAGGTTGGATGATACAGCTCGTCTTCTGCCGGCTCAGCCACAGTGAGGGAAGCGTCAAGGCAGAGCGCAAGCTCTAGCTGCGAGGCAGCCTTGCCAAGCGCGCCCAACACCGCATATTCCTGCAGTGTGAAGCCAGCAAACCCGTCAACCCAGACTCTGGTGCCGGCAGGCAACCCGCCGGTTTCTATTGTGGTAGCCAAGAGCTGGAGCATCTTTTCAGGGTCGGTAAAGCGTCCGTAGGTATAAGCCTCGTAGGCGCCGGCTATTTCGGCCAAGTCAAGTAGCTTGCCTTGCAAAACTGTTGAGTGCTTCGTTGACTCTGCACGTCTTCGTAGGTTTTCCGGCGTGACTTTATAATTACTTAGTTCGCGCAATTGTGCCGACAATTGCAGGCAAAAACGCGGTTGTTTAGCTGCCTTGCCAAGCACGATCATTTCAGACGAATGCTCTTGCAGCAGTCGTCGCAAGACCATTTGCTTCCCTTGCTCACTAATTAGAGCCAAGGGTTTTCTCCCATCCTGCAGCAAGCGATACGCTAGTCGTTGAAAGGAGAGCACCTGCGCCCTGAACGTTCCGCCGCCACAAAGGGTAGCCAGTTCACGTTCCATTTGAAACGTGGCTTGCTCCGGCACCAGGAAGATGAGTGGCGGACCGAGCGGTTCCAGCTTGCTTAATTCTGCCATAGCCCGCAGACAGGCAGTAGTTTTGCCGCTACCTGCTCTACCTAAGATAAAACGAATTGCCATTTTAGCCACCCCCTCACGCAGCAGAGATGTTCCTCTACGCACCAAATAACTTGACCTATTCGCGTTAATCCTGCCAATTCCTTTTCGCTCTTCCCTTTTCACTTGTTTTGTATTACAATAAATAGCGTATATTTTTGTGGTTAATAAAGGAGGCACCCAGATGTATAAAATTGCTGTTCTTCCCGGAGATGGGACAGGTCCTGAAGTAGTGCGAGAAGGTTTGAAAGTTCTCGACGCCGTCAGTGAAGCTAACGGTTTTAAACTGGAGTATACCCATTATGACTTGGGTGGCGAACGTTATCTGCGCACAGGTGAAATTCTTCCGGATAGTGTGGTAGAGGAGTTAAGAACATTTGATGCCATTTATCTGGGAGCTATTGGCCATCCCGACGTTAAGCCCGGTATACTTGAAAAGGGATTACTTTTACGACTGCGTTTTGAGCTGGATCAGTACATAAATCTACGTCCAGTGAAACTTTATCCGGGTGTGGAAACGCCGATTAAAGGCAAAGGTCCTAAAGAAATAGATTTTGTAGTCGTCCGGGAAAATACGGAGGGTCAATACGCTGGGGCAGGCGGTTTTCTCCGCAAGGGTACAGCAGATGAAATTGCCGTACAGGAATCTATTTCCACTCGCAAAGGAGTGGAGCGTTGCGTCCGTTATGCATTTCAATACGCACAGAAGCGGAACAAAGACAAAAAAGTTACTCTCTGCGGCAAAACTAACGTACTCACATATGTTTTTGACCTCTGGGAGCGGGCTTTCCATGAAGTTGGTCAAAAGGAATTCCCGGAAATCACACGGGATTATGCTCATGTCGATGCCACAGTGATGTGGATGGTGAAAAATCCCGAATGGTTTGATGTAATTGTCACGGAAAATATGTTTGGCGACATCATTACTGATTTGGGAGCCATGATTCAGGGTGGGATGGGAATAGCTGCCGGGGGCAACATTAACCCTGAAGGCGTTTCCATGTTTGAGCCAATCGGCGGCTCCGCCCCTAAATACACCGGGTTGAGTGTGGTAAATCCTTTGGCTGCCATTGGTGCTGCCGCCATGTTGCTAGAAAATATCCAAGAAACTGATGCCGCCGCCCAGGTAGAGAACTCGGTGATGAAAATTTGCCAGTTCCATCTCAAAAGCCTAGCTGCCGGTAAGATGGGTTATAACACCCAAGAAGTCGGCGATTTAGTAGTTAAAAACCTCTAACCAAAGCTGTGCTTATCAGCTAAGAAACAGTAGGAACCGATCTAATGGATCGGTTCCTACTGTTTTTGCTGCTCCAGCTTCAGAAGTTGCTCCAAAGCAGCTAAGAGTTCTCTTTCTCGTAGTGCCAAGCGCATTTTTTCTTCCCGCTCCAAAAGGGCGACCAGCTGCAGACGAAGCGCTACTTCCAACCGTTTGCTAATTTTCTCATCCCTTAAGCAACTACGGTAGACTTGTATCGCGGTAGAATGATAGCCAAGTTTTTCTAAAGCCAAACCCATAAGATAATAGGACGGACTTATTAAGTGCTGGTTAGTTTTAAGCCGCTTCAGCACGTCGATAGCTTCCTCATAGCGTTGTTGTTTCAACAGTAATTCGCCGCGAGAAAAACGGAAAATATCTAAATCAGCATACTGGGAATGCTCAAGTAAACGCGAAGCGTCTTCAAGTTTTCCGTGGTTCTGAAAAATTTCCGCCGCCAACAATTCCAGCCCTTGAAAGTCGTTCACCAGACGGATCTGTCGGCCATCGCAGCCTGAGAAGACAGCACAAAACGCCACACCAGCCTCTTTGCTCAAACGGGTATACTCCCTTCTAAGCAATATCGTCTGCTCTATAGCTTGCAACTGTTCTTGTTGGTCATGGCAACAAAGCGCCAAAGCAAAAAATGCGTCAGCCTGCGTCTCATCTCTGACTGTAATTTTACGGAATAATTCGGCAGCCCACTCTGTTCTCTCGTCAAGCAGCAGGCGGGAGCCTGCAAGAAAGCGTCGCTTGCTTTTATCTAATACCCGTCTGGCAAATAAATCCCTGAGCAACGTTTCTTTTCGTTGACGGTTTTCTTCTGCGCAACTCTCAAAGCCGGTCTCTAGCGGCAGTTCAGCCGGAATTATTTTCCCCGTAATCTGCTTTAGCCGGTTACGGGGCAACGGTAAAACAAGTATCTTTGCAAACTTAAAAATTTTCTCCTCACTTATTTCCCAGAACAAGCGCAAGCCCAAGCAATGTCCCTCCTGTTAGCAATCTCTCGCCTGGATTCCTCTTCAATTTCTCTGGCAGTTATTTTCTGCTTGGATAGCTATTATTCCTTTTGATAGTAAAAATTTTTGCACCTCTTCTAGCTCTCGGCATACGATAAAAAACACGGAAGTACGCTTGACGGGGTGAAGTGATGGAAAAAAACATTTATCAGTTAGATGCAGCTCTAGCTAGGCCGCTCGCACCAACTACGGTGAGAAGCGAAGTTTTAGAGATAGGCGCGATCAGCGGCTTAGCTAATGCTGAACTGGCACTTTGGGTAAAAAAAAGCGGCCGTTCCACCGGCTACACAACCGGCCGTGTAGCTGTGATTGGTGCCACAGTAAATATTGGCTTCTCCTTTGGCCGTTCTGCTCAATTCACTCAGCAGATTATCACTTCAAAAATGGGAGAAGCAGGCGATAGCGGTTCTTTGCTGTTGGACGGAGCAAACCGTGCCGTTGGGTTACTTTTTGCGGGTAGTGCTAAAGCAACCATTTTTCACCCGATTGCAGATGTATTGCAGGCACTGAATATCCGGCTAACGACTCATGCAGACACGCTCCTCCCCCAGGAAAACGGTGAATTCAGATCATTATTTGAACTTTGCCAGTTCAGAGGGAAAGAACTGCTTCAGTTACCAAATGTAGTAGGCGTAGGAATCGGTAAAAAAATTAAGGCTGATCATGACACAGGGAAATTATGCATAACCGTGCTTGTCGCCCGTAAATTGGCGGCTACTCTCTTACGGGAAGAGGAAATAGTCCCTGCCATGGTTGGAGCCATTCCCACCGATGTAGTGGAATCCGGCAGATTAACTGCCGATTTCCAGGGCGTCTGTACTAACCAGCGCCTAGACAGAAGAGTAAAAATGAGGCCGGCACAACCGGGAATAAGCATCGGACACTATTTTGCATCAACTGGTACGTTCGGCGCCGTAGCTTATGATAATCAGAGCGGCGAAAAAGTGATTCTTTCCAACAATCATGTCCTAGCCAATGCTACCAATGGTTCAGATAGTCTGGCTAGGGTTGGAGATCCGATTTTGCAGCCGGGCAAACAAGATGGCGGTCAGCAGCCTGGCGACGTGATCGGCACTCTGTTGCGTGTTGCTCCGCTGCACTTTTTAAAATAATCGGCATGATAAAAACACCAACCCCACCAGTTACTGGCAATAGAGACGTAGCCACTTTGAGATGTTAAACCGTGGCTTAAATTATCGCCTGATTCAATTTTTTCCGGCTTGCCTGGCAATCAGCGAGGCAAAAACACCGGCGCCAAAACCGTTGTCTATATTGACGACCGCGAGACCGGGAGAGCATGTCTGTAACATGGTCATCAGCCCTGCCACACCGTCTTTGCCCATGCCATAGCCTACTGAGGTCGGCACACCGACGACAGGCACGCTGACATGGCTGGAAACGACAATCGGCAGCACCGCATCCATTCCGGCCACTACCACCATGGCGGATACACCCTGTGCCAACATTTCTGTCAGCGGTCCGTATAGCCGATGGATGCCGGCAACTCCTACATCGTAAGCTTTGCTTACCTCACAGCCCATAACACGTGCAGTGACAACAACTTCCTCCGCCACACCGATATCAGCCGTCCCGGCAGCCAGGATGCCTATCCGGCCGGATTGCGTAAAAACATATCCCTGTCGCTTGAGTAGACAAGTTCTGGCTTTGCGGTTGACTTCGAGCTCATACCCTTCCGGCAGCAACTTTTCGAGCGCTGCAAGGTCGCTCTCTTTTGCCCTGGTAATCAGAGCATAGCCGCTTGCTTCCGCCATGGCCAAAGACAGCCGGCAGACATCTTCAGTCTCTTTGTCTTGCGCCAGAATTGCCTCCGGCGCTCCCGTCCTTCTGGCGCGGTTAACATCAAGCTTAGCCAGATTGCCTATTTCTAAGATTTGCAGCACATTGAGCTTCTGTTTGGCTGTGTCAAGATCGATCTCGCCCCGCAGCAGAGCCTGTAAAATTTCTTCCATCGATTTCTCCTTTTATGTGGATGCTTAGTTTTTTAGGATGGGAAAAGTGGCAGCACCGGCAGGCATAATATAGGCGCCAAAGTCGTCTGGCAGCCATTTCCGGGCTAGCTGCATCGCTTCCTCCAGTGTTTTGGCCGGAGTCATCCCCATTTCCCGGACTTGTTCCTCCGGCAGACTGCTCACCACAATTAGCTTATTTTCCTGTGCCCAGAGCAACTGGGTATAGCCCATAAAGCTAGCAATTTCGTAGTTTTGACGAAGCTCTTGCTCCCGCGCCATATTATCTGCAAAGCCTGCGCAGATTGTATAAAACTTGTCATTGCCGATTCCTTCGCAGCATTCGGAAAGCAGAATACCTACACCGCCTTTTTTCAGTGCCCTAACCATGTTGTGAGCCGTTTTGTATGTCTGGTAGAAATTAATATCTTTTGGATAGCCGCCACAGGAGGCAACGACTAAATCGGCCTGCTTGGAAATCGGCACACCAAAATATTCGTCTACTAAGGCAGCGCCTGCCTCATGGGCAGCAACCAATTCACCGGCAACCGCCAGCGCCACTTTGTGTTCTTCGTTGATGATAGAGTTGACGATCAGATCAACTCCCACCATGCGAGCTGCTTCAATCATATCTGCCGACAATGGGTTGCCAGCTAGCTTCCCTGCCCGGACTTCCGAATTCAGCCCGGGGCCTGCTGGATTTAATGAAAGGCGGTGGTTAGCCATAATCCCTTCAAAGCTGGCTGTTCCGGGCATAATCGCTTTCTTGCCCCCACCGTAACCAGCCAAAAAATGGTGCACAATGCCGCTTGTTAAAACTACTCTGTCTGCTGCAGCCACGTGGCGGTTAATACGCACCGGCGTGCCACTGGATGTACAGCCAAAATCGACCAAGTCGGAGGCACGACAGTCATGTTCCACCATGTGTACGCGGCGAAAAACCTCTTCTCCAACCAGCTTGGCGTGTTCGTCACGGCTTTGGGTACGATGCGCCCCGGTAGCTGAAACAATCGTAATATTTTTATCGGGAATTCCCGCTGCGTTTAACTCCTCAAGAATCGGCGGCACTAACACATGATAACGCGCCCACAGTCTAGTCATGTCACCAACAACGACGCAAGCCGTCTCTCCCGCTCGGGCAATCTCACGCAGGCGCTGCGAGCCAATCGGGTTCTCAAGAGCATTTCTGACGACAGCCGCTTCGCTTTCCGAAGAGATGAGTTTTTGGGGACGTAGCACCGCCAAAACCCTTTCCTGCTCAAGGTTAAGAGCTAAGGTACTTTTTCCAAACGCGAGTGTAAACTCTTGCATAGCTTGGGACAACTCCTTTATTCGGCTTTACGGTTCAAGTCTGATGAGAATTCTGCGCGCTCTGCCTCGTACGCCATAGTTTTTTCGATGACAAAGCGCAGATGCTCCTTCATCGCAGCGCGCGCCTGCTCCGGATTCTTACAGGAAATGGCTTGAAAGATTTTTCTGTGTTGTGCCAGTAGTTTCTCCTTGTTGCCGAAAGTCTGAAAAAGTTGCAGCCTGCTATGGCGCAAAGTTTCCACAATCAGTCCTGAGATAGTATCCATCATACGCAGCAGCACTTTGTTCCCTGTAGCCTCAGCAACAGCCAGATGAAACTGTGCGTCGGGGACTTCACCCAAGCTGTTGTTGGCTACATCAGACTCCATCTGCTCCAGGCAAACACTGATTTTTGCCAGATCTTCCAAGCCTGCACGATTAGCAGCCATGGCGGCGCTCTCTGCCTCCAGAATCATCCTGACTTCCATCATTTGCAGATTGCTATCTCCATAAAGCAGATAAACTAGCGCAAGCGGATTAAAAGCAGACTCCTGCGGTGCAAGACGGATAAATGTACCCTCTCCCGGCTTGCTCTCTAGAATCCCGAGCATATCAAGGGCACTAAACGCCTCACGAATAGAAGCACGGCTGACCTGCAACTTGTCAGCCAGTTCCCGTTCAGAAAACAGGCGATCGCCAGGCTTTAGCGCCCCCTGAGCCAGCAAATCTTTAATTTGACAGAGGATTTCTTCGTATACTCTCTTTTGTCTAATCGGTCTAAACATCCGTTCCTCCCACAATCCTCAGCCGCTAAGCTAAATTTTTCTCCTACTCACACTCTTAATATATCACAGCAGCGAAGATAAATCATCTTCCCATCATGCTGGGCAGCCACAGGATAAGCTGCGGGAAAATGGCTAGCAGTGCAACGCCTATTACCTGCAGCACGATAAACGGTATTACGCCGCGATAAATATCAACCGTCTGAACTTCTGGCGGTGCAATCCCTTTCAAGTAGAAAATGGAGTAAGCAAAGGGCGGTGTCAGGAAAGAAGTTTGCATAATCACGATTACCATCATCGCAAACCAGATAGGATTCAAGCCTAATTCAGCGGCAATCGGCGTAAAAAGCGGCACAACAATCATCAGAATGCCAATCCAGTCAATAAACGCGCCCATAATAAAAACGATTAAAAACATGGCGAGGGTAATACCCCAATCAGGAAATGGCAGACCAAGCACCAGGTTGGTGATCATCGTGCCCCCACCTAAGTGAATAAAGACGGTCGTAAAAAAACTGGCGCCGATCATTACAAGGTAAACCATGCAACTGATAACAACAGAGCGCTCGGCAATTTCCTTTAAATTAGCAAAATTTAACTGACCGTAAGCGGCGGCAAGCAAGAGAGAGGCAAAAGCGCCAATCCCTGCTGCTTCCGTCGGTGCAGCCAGACCGAAAAAGATGCTGCCCAGAACAGCAAGAATCAGAACGCTGACCGGCACAACCGAAGTCAGGAACATGCGCAATTTCTTCTGCAAGGTAAACTCCGCCAGCGCTCCGGCCGGCATGGCAGGTCCCAGTTGTGGCTTAAAATAGCAGAGAACAGTGATGTAGATAGCGTACAGAGCAGAGAGCACAAAACCGGGAATAAAGGCAGCCATCAGCAGTTCCCCTGCCGAGAGGCCCGCCAGTGGAGCATAAACCAGAATTAACACACTAGGCGGGATTAAAATCCCGAGGGTACCGCCGGCGCAGATCGCACCGGTAGCCAGTGATTTGTCATATTTGTATCTCAACATCGATGGCAGTGCGAGCAGACCCATGCTTACTACGGCGGCGCCGACTACCCCGGTAGCGGCTGCAAAAATAGTGCAGGTGATTACAGCGGCCAAGGCCAATCCGCCGCGCAGACGACCGGTCAGTACATAAATGGCGTCATAAAGACGGCCTGCGAGACCGGATTTCTCAATGGCTACTCCCATAAACACGAATAATGGGATAGCAATCAGCACGTAATCGGCTGTTATCCCAAAAATACGCAGCATAAAGATGTTAACTACTTGAGGCCCGATAAAAAGCAGACCAAAAATTGCGGCAATACCGCCAAGCACGAAAGCAACCGGATAACCCAGAATAATGAGCACGATGAGAGAAATCAGCATGGAATAAACTACAGCTTCGGGAATCATGGGCGCTCACCTCCGGTAATGGCAACATAAATGTCACGGATAAACTCAACCGTTCCCTGCAGCAGTAACATTATCACACCGATAGTTACCCAAGTTTTATAAGGGTAAATAATTGGCAGCCAAGATCCGACCCAACTTCTTTCCCGCATCCCCCAGGAAAACTGCACATGTTCGATCATTACTCCGCTCATTAGCAGCCATAAAGGGAAAAAAAGCAGCAAAGCGAAAACAATGTCTATCCGTGCTTTGTTTCTAGATGAAAAGCGGCCGTAGATAATATCAATATTCACATGCCCTTTACCCTTTAGCGTGTAGGCCATGCCCATCATTAACGCCAGGCTGCAGAGAAAATAACTGACGTCATAGCTCCAGATGGTCGGGCTTTGAAATATATAGCGTGCCACCACCTCGTAGGCCATGGTCAGCACCAGTAAAAACATGGCCCAAGCAAAAGTTTTAGCAAGCACCTCGTTCGTCTTGTCAACGGCTCCCAAAATAGTTTTCAGTAGCTGCAAACCTATCACTCCTTTCTGCCGCAAACGGCTGCACAGCCGGACAAAGCTTGCCAACGCCATTCACTGGCAAGCTTCGCCCCATTGCTATGTTTGCTTATTCTACTCGAATCGGCATCATAAAGTCTTCGTAATCGACAAACCTGGTACGGAATTCTTTGATTGATTGCCAAGTATCGGCAAAAACGCCGCCCTGTTCCTTTGCCCGCTGATCAAGCAACGCCCAAGCATCCTCTTTTAGTTTTCTCTGGGTGGCCTCATCGACTTCTACTAGGGTGACTCCCTCTGCTTGAAAAGCTTCAAGCGCTTTCATGCTCTCACTCAAATCCCTTGACCAACTCCAAAGCGTTGTCGAACGTGCTGTTGTTTCGATTAATGCCTGCAAATCTGCCGGCAAAGCGTTCCAGGAATCTTTGTTGATGCCGATATAAAACAGCGTGCCTGGCTGGTGCATACCGGGGCCTGCAAGATATTTGGCAACTTCATTGAACGCCAAAACCTGGTCATTATATGGTGTGCTAAACTCTAGCGCATCAAGCACGCCGCGTTCGAGAGATGGATATAACTCGGCCGCCGGCAGTGTGGTAACAGCCACATTGTTTTCCCGCAAAATTTCCGCCCACCAGCCGACAGTACGATACTTAAGTCCTTGCCAGTCTTCGATCTTGCTCAGTGGCCGATTGGACCAAGCCAGTATTTCGGGGTGAGTGATGCCTAGCGGGAGGACCTTAATATTGTAGCCTGCCTCATCGTACATTCTTTGCCATAGTTCGAGACCGCCGCCTTCATAAATCCAGACCAAGTGCATAAAAGGTTCCAGCGTCATTGGCACTGACGAGAAGAACGGCGCAGCAGGCATTTTGCCAATCCAGTAACCGCCGAAAGTATGGTAACCGTCAATCGTCCTCGTGTTAGTGGCGTCTAGCACTTCAGGTGCGCCTACCAGCGCGCCGGCAGGGTGAACTTCAATCTGCAGACGGCCGCCGCTTGCTTTTGCAACATCCTCTGCCCATCTGACCGGCATCTGGTGTAGCATGATTGCGCTCGGCCAAGTGGTGGCCACTCTGAGCGTGAATGTTTGCTGAGGCGCGGCCTGTCCGCCTGCAGGGGCAGCAGGCTGCCTGTTGGCGCAACCGGCAACTGCCAGCAATACCGTAATAAGGAAGACTGAAACAAAGATTAACTTGTACTTTTTAAACATTTTTTCCCTCCTCAATTTTTTGTCGTCACTAATAAAAGAAGGCTGCTAAGTTTTCCCTCCGCAAATCACCTCCGCCTAGTTTCCTAGCAATTTTCCGGCTGCAAGATACTTCGCTCATTTAAGGCAAGCCTCTCTCGGATATTTTGGCGAATTGGTCTGACCATCAGTTTTACTGAAGATATATATTAGCGATAGTTAAGAAAATTCCTGCTGCCGCCAAAAGATAAAATAAAAACCATTCCGAATCTTCTGCCGAAGCGGGACAGTGCTCAGTTTTTGAAATAAAAAATCCCGCCGGGGCGGGCTAATATCTTAAATTTTTGGATTTGCTGTCCGAAGTGTTAATGCTTATCTTTAACAAGCTGCTCAAGCTTAACTTTATATAGCTCCAGCGTCTGAGCGCTATTACAGAGCACTTCGTAAATTTCGCGCAAATCAATTTGATGATGGGAATGGAGAAGTTCCTGACGGTAGATGGCAAGCTGCGCCATGGCGTCAGCCAGCTTAGCTTCCAGTACCCCATGTTCCCGCAAAATCAGAAATGTTTCTTCATAGCTGCCAGGTTTGGGCAAATAGGCCCGCACAATCAGATGATGAGCAGTGCGAATTGCTGCTTGAATCGTAATTAGCATGGCGTAAAGCACCATGTTGCGTGTGTCCCTGCTGTCCAGCAGTTGGCGCAGCGAAACGGTTTCCAGATAACGCTGCCAGTCTTTCAATGCTTCGCCGAGACGGTCAATGTCTCTAGTCAATTCTCCCTCGCCACGATAGCGCATTACCAATTGGCACCTCCTTGTGAATCAAACCAGGCTAATGTTTCTTTGTAGTCGAGAAATTCATCTAGAACACGGATTTCAAACTCAATTTTCTCTTTTTCTTCTCTGGCAAAAAAAAGACAACCGTTTTTTATGACAGTATAACGGAATTCTATCGACGCGTCGTTCAGAATTTTCAGATCTACATCACAGCCGAGTTTCAGCGCTTCACCAAAGCGGTAGCCAATCGTAAGAAAAGCTTCTTGACTTTCAACATTGTCGAGTAAAATTGCAATATCCACATCACGGAAATGTTCACGGCATAGATAGGAACCAAACAGATACCCTAGCCTAATTTGCGGGTATTTTTCCAGAAGTGGTGATAGCGCCTGGATATGAACCTGCCTGTAATCAAGCACAACTCTCCTGCCTCCCTGCCATTTGCCGGTAACCGATGGCTGCCGCAAAGAAATAATTACGTTAGCTACGTTTTCTATTTCGCTACATCTTATTGCATTCCTGCCGTCGGAAAGTCAATATTGTCTGTCCCGTCAGGCACTGTTGACAGCAGACTGTGCCTGCGCTATGATGTGTATCGTGAGGTGGAAAAGAAGATGAAAATAGGCATTATTGGACCAGCCCTATCTGGCAAAACTATCCTTTTTCAGCTGTTGACCGGGGTTGCCTCTACAATAGGCAGCAGAGGGGCCATCCCCCAGGGAGCAGCCCGGGTTCCTGATGACCGGATAGAAGAACTAGTAAGGATTTTTAAGCCAAAGAAAACGACATACGCCACCGTTGAATGCGCCGATTTCCCCTCCCTAGGCAGTGGCTGCGAACTTACAGGGGAGATGGCTAGCCGTTTAAAGGCATGTGATGCTCTAGCCATTGTTGTACGGGCGCATGGCGACCAGTCCGTACCCTGGCCAAAATCACCTGTGCCGCCGGATGCAGCCTTTTCCGGGTTTTTGCATGAGATGATTTTAAGCGATCTTTGCCAGGTAGAAACTATTCTTGCCCGCAACAAAGACAAAAAGCGTACAGCAGACGAAGAACGAGTTCTAAAGAGATGTCAGGAACTGTTGGAAGAGACAAAGCCTATCTCCGCCGGTTCTTGGGGGGCGGACGATGAGCCTGTTTTAAAAAACTATGCTTTCCTTTCCTCTCGCCCAGTATTGGTGGCGATCAATCTTGATGAGGAACAACTACAAAATCAAGCATATGAAGGACGAGCTAGCCTGCAGGCACTTTCCAAGGAAAACGGTTACCCGCTGGTGGAGTTTTGCGGCAGCTTGGAAGTGGAAATCAGCCGGATGAACAAGCCGGAACAGGAAGTTTTTCTTGCTGAGTACGGTTTGGCTCAATCAGGCATCGCCCGTTTCGCCGCTGCTGCTTACCGACTGCTCGAACTGGTTTCTTTTTTTACGGTAGGCGAAGACGAAGTGCGCGCTTGGACTATCAAGGCTGAGACAGCGGCTAAAAAAGCAGCCGGCAAAATACACTCCGATATTGAACGCGGTTTCATTCGTGCCGAGGTAATTAATTATGCTGATTTTCTGGAGTTGGGCGGTTCGCTGAAAATCGCCCGCGACCAAGGCAAACTGCGCCTGGAAGGCAAGGAATATTTAGTTAAAGACGGAGACATTATTAATTTTCGTTTCAATGTATAATAGAGTATAATAGAAAGCTGGCTGCTGTTCTTGCCGACAGTAGCCAGCTTTCTATTATTTCTGTTTCCTATCTGCGTTAATGATTTCCACCAAAATCTGAGCTACTGCAAGATACAATTCTTCCGGAATTTCGTCACCGGGTTCGATAAGGCTTAGTGCCTCGGCCAACACACGATCTTCTCTGATGGACACGCCGTTTTTTTGAGCAATTTCCAGAATTTTTTCAGCCAGATACCCTGCGCCGGAAGCCACCACCCGGGGCGCCTGGTCCTGTTCCTGATGGTAACGCAGAGCAACCGCCTTTTTCCTCTTCATCATCGCGACTCCTTACCGCACGCGGTCTAGACAGCTGCCTGTGCTGCCCGGGTTACTATTTTCTCCTTGCCTCAACACCCGGATGCCCCGCAGCACCGGACCAGACGGCAGAGTTGGAGGGAAGAGCTTAACGAGGTGAGCAAGACTGGTTGCTGCAGCTTCATGCTCCACAAGAATATTGCATTCAGTACGGCCTTGCATGTTTCCAGCCAAAATCGTTACCGGCCCTAGGTTTTCAGTATAGAGCGTGAAACGCCATTGCTGCTCACCTCCGGCGCATCTTGCTATCCCCTCTTCCTCTGCCGACGTCAGCAAATATTGAGTGCGGCGCGTTTCCTCCCGGTGCCAAAACATATAAAATGAATTGACCGGCAGAGTTCCCGGTTCGGCTGCAGGCAGGCGATGCAAAATCTTACAGTGGAGCTTGCCGTCACTGGTGAAAAGCTGCTCTAAATGCAGTCTTTCACCTGGGCTGACGGCTGTTTCCAATTTAGCCGAAATTTTTTTGCCGCCCGATTCCAGGAGCGCGCTATCTCCAAGGCGTTGTAGTACGAGCGCCCAAAAGCGACGCCCATCAGCAAGAGGAGACGCCTTGCTACCCATTAGTTTAAGCAGTGCTGCGACAGAATTTAGCATCATTTCCTCCGGCAGAATTTCAGCTACTATCTGCAATTTATTCGCCCAGTATGACTAAATTCCTGCCGTACAGTTTAACTGCCCACTAAATACTAACCATCGTAGGGAAAGCATTATTCATGGAACCCAGCAGATAAATTATTATTACGCCGACGGCAATCGCGGCGCCGTAGGGGATTGTCAGTTGCTCCTCTTCTGAATCTTGCCGGCTGTTTGGCTGAGCCTTCGCCCGCATAATAATTGCGCACAAGCTTGCGCAGTAAATACAATGCATCCGCCGCAACAGGCTCTTGTCTTTGACCATCACAATAAAAGCGTATACTCCGCCCACCAAAGCAGCGGCCAACATTACCTGAACCACCAAGCTGCTGCCAATAAAGGCTCCCACCGTACCCAACATTTTTACATCCCCCGCTCCAATACCCCCGAGAATAAATGGAATAAACAAGAGTAAAATCCCGGTGAAAAAACCGGAGAGGGTCTGCAGAAGTCCGGATTTTAACCCTAACTCCTGTAGATTAAGTACTAGTGCAGCCATCAGGCCAATTATAACGACAATATTATAGATTTTTCTCTCCGCCAAGTCTGTTATCAGGCAGATTGTTATAAAAATGAACATTGCCCAAGTAATCACTTTAACCCCGCCTTTCTCTTTCAGAAAAGATTAGCATATCTCCTACTTTAACGCCACTGCGGGCAACGCGGCCAGCCGCCAGTTCCAATACATGTTTAGCTCCACGTACCGTCGCCCAACTTCGGCACGGTGCCAGGTTTTCATAAATTCTCAAGACTTTAATCTCGCTGTCTAGAAAAAGCAGATCAAGAGGGTAAAACATAAAAAAGGTATGTACGGAATTACAAGGTGTTAGGAGCAGTGCGTCATACTCATGCGGGAACTGCCTTTTTAACATCATGCCAAAAAATCTAGCCGCGAAGGTATCGGCATACCTAACCTGATTTGCCAGGATTACTCCGTTAGACAATTTACACAACATCTCACATCACCGCAAAGTTTTCCAGAATCTGAATCAAAGCGGGTCCTAATAAAACAATAAAAATAGCAGGAAAAATGAAGAGGATTAAAGGGATCAGCATCTTTACAGGTGCTTTCATCGCCTGTTCTTCCACCCTTTGCCGGCGTTTACGCCGCATTTGCTCCGCCTGGTGCTTCAGAGTACTGCTGATATTAATTCCCAGCTGATCTGCTTGAACTATGGCGCCTGTAAATGTCTTAATATCTGCCACCCCGCTGCGATCTCCAAAGTCTCGCAGCGCATCCCTTCTGGATTTTCCCATCTTTATTTCATGTAAAACTCGTTTAAACTCATCTGCCACAGGCCCAGTGCTTTTCTCAACCACTTTTGCCAGGGAACCGTCAAAGCCTAAGCCTGCTCCCACACTCACTGTAAGCAGATCCAATACGTCGGGAAATGTTTTTTCTAGCTGTGCGCATCTAGTCCTGGCGTTCCGTTTTAGTTGAATTTCAGGAAAACGCCAACCGATGATTAGTGCCAGGACAGTGATGACTGCAAGTTGGGAAGAGCTGACTCCGCTACTCACAAGATAGATAAATGTCGGCAGGCCGAGAGCAAATAATGCCTTCAGCCCTAGGTAATCACGAGCCGAAAGACCTCCATGACCGCCAGACTGCTGTAATTCATTTTCCAGTCTCTGCAATACTTCTCCTGGCAGTAACCGCGTGGCTATAGACGCCACTACTACCAGCAGCGGACGAAAAAATCGTTCACTTAATGGACGGCTTAATTCAACCTGTCTTATGCAAACAGTTTCTTCAGGTGACATCACCTGTTTCAACCGACCATGTACGTCAATTTTTGCAGCTTGTTTATTTTTTTGCCAGCCACTGATCAATGTGGCCAGAGACAAAAATACCAATGCTGAAATAGCTATCTGCATAATGGCTGTCTCCCCCTATACCTCAATATTAACAATTTTCTTAATGGCAAAAATGCCAATCAATTCTGAGACGATCGCACTTCCAGTCAAAATCAAGCCTAGAGGATGGCTGAAAAATAATGCCATGTATGATGGGTTAATTACGGAAATTCCTCCCGCGAGAAAGATAGGCAACAATGCCACAATAACGCCGGAAATGCGCCCTTGTGCCGTCAGTGTCTTTAATTCCCCTCTAATACGTACACGTTCGTTAATCGTTGTCGAGATATTATCTAAAACTTCTGCTAGGTTTCCGCCTACTTGCCGCTGAATATTTACCGCAGTCACAATGAGTTCCAGGTCATCACTCTTTAGTCTTTCGGCCAAATTGCTTAGTGCTGCCTCGGTAGTAGTGCCCAAGCGCATTTCCCGCAAGGCTCTGCCAAACTCGATAGAGATGGGCGGCGCCATTTCTCTCTGGAGCGAATCCATGGTTTGCAGAAAGGAAAGGCCTGCCCGCAAAGAATTTGTCATAATGGTTAGGGCGTCACCCAGTTGTTCATTAAATTTTTTCAATCGTTTGTTCTTAATACCTTTAATAATCATCAGTGGAAGGTATGCGCCACCAATAGCTAAAAGCATTGCCAGAATCAGATTGTCCAAAATAAGCAGAGCAAAGATGGCAGGCAGTGTTGCACAGGTCAGGTTAATCAGGAGCATCTCTTCTGCTTTCAAGGGGAGATCTGCCTGAATTAACTCTACTGAGACTTTTCTCAAGATATGCTGCGGAGTAAAAAGGCGCAACAACTCTGCCAACCCGGCTAAAGGTTTTCTGCCTATTTTTTCACCTGCTGATTTTTTCTCCGTGCCGCTATCCCCGGTAACCATGCGCACGCGCCGCGCAATCTCCTCCTTATCTTTATTAGCTAAACCTACTACGAAATTGATAAACAGTAGCGCAGCTAGAAAAACAACAAAGGAGATCTGGATTTTTGTCAATTTTTCCACTCCCTTCCCACTAAAACCTGGCACTGGCAAACATAATCGACGGTAGCTTTATGCCCGCTAATTCAAGTTGATGAACAGATTTTGGGCGGATTCCGGTGGAGCGGAAGTCACCTAAGCATTTGCCATTTTCGCTGACACCTTTCTGCTCATAAATGAAAAGATCTTGCAGAACAATAACTTCTCCTTCCATGCCCTGCACTTCTGTAATATGGGTTAGCTTGCGCGAACCGTCACGCAAACGGCTTTGTTGGACGATAAGGTCAATGGCTGAAGAGATTTGTTCTCGGATGGCGCGGACAGGCAGATCAATCCCTGCCATCAGCACCATAGTTTCTAGGCGGGATAGCATGTCTCTAGGCGAGTTGGCGTGACCGGTAGTAAGCGAACCGTCATGACCTGTATTCATAGCCTGTAACATATCGAGCGCCTCTCCGCTTCTGACTTCACCAACGACAATCCGCTCAGGTCGCATGCGCAACGAGTTTTTCACCAAGTCACGTATAGTGACGGCGCCTTTTCCCTCAATATTAGCAGGCCTTGTTTCCAAGGAAACCACATGATCTTGACGAAGTTGAAGTTCAGCCGCGTCCTCAATCGTGACAATTCGCTCATCATCAGGAATAAACGATGATAAAATGTTTAGTGTAGTTGTTTTGCCTGAACCTGTGCCACCGGAAACAACCACGTTTAACCTTGCTTTGACTGCAGCTTCCAGAAAAGCGGCCATTTCTAAGCTTAGTGTGCCAAATTCAAGCAAATCCTCAATGGTTAGAGGGTCCTTAGAAAATTTTCTGATGGAAATGCACGGACCGCAAAGGGAAATAGGCGGAATAACGGCATTAACACGTGAACCATCTGGCAGACGGGCATCCACCATTGGGGAGCTTTCATCTATGCGACGGCCAATTGGAGCCACTATTTTTTCAATGATATGCTGCACATGCGCGTTATCACGAAACACCACCTCTGTCAGCACAAGTTTTCCCTTACGTTCAACATAGACCTGGTTTGGGCCGTTCACCAACACTTCAGAGACTAATTCATCATTGAGCAGGGGATGTATCGGACCAAATCCTATTGCTTCATCCACAATTTCTTTAATCACTCGCTCTTTATCGCTCTTGGGGAACATCGTTACTTCCTGCTCAATTGCTGTAGTGACAAGTTCCTCTAAGCGGAGAGCAAGAGTTCCATCACCCTCGCCCTGAAGCTGCCGCCCCATTTCTTCAATCACCTTTTTATGAATTTTTATTTTGAGTTTGTTGTGAGGGTCGCTTTTCACTATCAGCTCAGCCTTTTTTTCTACTGCTGCCAGTCCCGGCTTTCTTTCTGCCAGTTCCTGCTGTTTGATTCGTTCTAACCGTTCTAAAAGCGACATCTAAATATACGCCTCCCTTACAGACTAAAAATCCGTGAAATCATCCCTTTCCCTTGCCTCTCCCCGGCAAACACCCTTCGTCCGCATAAAATTCGTTCACCCATACGCCGAAAAGACTTGGAAATTTCTGCCGCAGGGTGACTTAGCACCACCGGCACCCCTTTATTAATCGCAGAAGTTGCTGTTTTTTCATCGCTTGTAATCTGATGCGCCACAGTTATTTCAAGCCCTTTCTCTAAGTCTGCTATTTCCACCCCAAGGTCCTGATCACTGCGATTAAGCACTACCCTGATCTTATCCCGGTAATTTAGAGATTCCATGATTTTAAGACTGGTCTTTGCATTTTTAATTGTGCTAATATCCCTCGTTACCACAAGGTGAATCAAATCTGCCATGTCTAGTGCCAAGAGAGTGACTTCGTCAAACGTCGCAGCCGTGTCGACAATAATATAGTCATAGCTTTCTTTTAAAAGTCTCAAAATCTGCTCTGTAAGGCTTGGTTTTACATATTCTGCGTCTTGGGGGAACAGCGGCGCCGGTAGAATATCTACGCCTGAAAAATGTCTGATTAAATAACAATCAATCCTCATTGGGGTAAGCAAACCATCTTCTTGAGCCAAATCACAGATGTTCTTTCCTTCCGTCAAATTCAACATCACTGCAATATCGCCAAATTGCAAATCATAATCAAGCAGAGCTACTCTTTTTTTCCCTTGTTGAGCTATGACCACTGCTAGGTTAGTAGCTATTGTGGTCTTCCCAGCCCCCCCTTTGCCGGAAAATAGCACAGAAACATGGCCAAGCGCCTTTTCCTCTAACTTAGCCGGCTGGTCAGAGGTGCTGCCGAAAACTACATGTTCTCTTTGAGCGATTTGCTCCCCGGCTCCCGGCGCCGGCACGCCGTGACAATTTTGTGGCTGTTTAAAACGCAGCTGCTGTTGCTTATACACAGTGCGAATGGTTGCGGCCATTTCCTCACTGCTCAGCGGCTTCACTAAATAATCTCTGGCGCCGGCCACCATTGCTTTTTTTAAATACTCGGATTCACTCTGAATAGAAATAATCACAACAGCCACATCCGGAAAGAGCTGACTGGCTTTTTCCGTGGCAGTGATGCCATCTGTCTGCGGCATATTAATATCCATCAAAACCACATCAGGCTGCAATTCTGCCATTTTTTCCAACGCTTCTGCGCCGTCAGCAGCTTCGCCCACCACAATCATATCCTCCTCAAAGTATAACAGGCGGGTGATATCTTTTCGTGTCTGAGCAATATCATCCACAATTAGCAACTTAATTTTTACCATGGCTTATACCCTCCTGTTATCTGCAGCCGAAATTTACTGGAACTGATTAATGCGATGGGGCTGCAACTGGCGACCGCTATTTTCTGCAACAGAGCGAAGAACCAGTCGCAGACTCCCCCTCTCCGATGCTTGAATGAGCGCTGTTACCCTCTCGGCAGGCACATCAAGCGTCAGAGTATCCACAATTAGCACTTCCTCGTTTTCGTTAAAAGTATATTGTCCAGAAGCTAACACTCTGATATTTGCCGCAACCAAAGCGGTGACAGTCTGGCTCCCTTCGACCGGAGGATCAATGGTGACTATACAATCCACAAAATCGCCTGGCAAAATATAGCCGGCAACGCCAGACACGCTATTTACCGGAATCGTAACGGCGCGATATCCAACTGACACCTTATATGCTAAACCATGATTATCTTGAGTAAAGACTAACCTGGTGCTAAGCACCTGTTCACCTGATACCATCCTTTCACGGGCAAAGGCGCCAGCGAGCGCAGCCTTATCTGTCAGCGCTTCATGGTGGAGCGCCACTCTGGGCACGTCAATCTCGATAAACATCGAGCCATCCAGCTTCGTCCTAGCCGGAATTTCCTGCTTTGCTATCAGCACGGAAACCGTGTCAGCAGCCATTTTGCTTTTCTGTTCGATTTGATTCAAGTAAGCATAGACTGCACCTGCTGCCGCCACAGCAAAAAGAAATGAGAGTAACAGCAGTTTTTTTCCCTTCAATGGCAAGTCCCCCTTAGACTAGACTGATGTTTTTGCAGCCTCTCCCATTTTTGGTTTTACCGCACAAGCTTACCGGTGCTGATGCCATAGGGGCTTTCTCCCGCTTCCGAGAGCAGACCACCTTTTTGAATGCCGATAAAGATCCCGGGAATTTCTTTTTCTATTTCCCAGCTGCCGTTCGACCTTCGAGTGCCGTCGAGCCAGAAAGCGGCGAAATCGACCACCTCCACCTGCTTGACTTTATTCTCGTCGGTTCGAAGCGGCCGATACACCGGAACATAAATGATTCGGGGGCAATCTGGCGGGCAGACGGTAGGGCTACATTGATGATTTAGAGCTGCTGCCCTGGTAAGGCGATCCTCCATGGCAGATTTTACAGCGGAAAACTTAACACCGGATTTTGTTTCCAGAATGTTTCCCTTGCTAATCAGTTCAGGCCAGCCACGACGCAACTGTTCCTCAAGGCCTTGTGCACCTGTTGATTGTGTCGCGAACTCCAGCGCACCCGCGTTTCCCGAACCTAATTCAATTTCGCCGGACTTGTTATCTTTAGCAAAGAGCAAGTGTCTGCTCCCAATCTTAAAAGCCATGTTTTGGTCAATACCTATAGGCACCAGTTGAGTCATGCTTATCGGCCTAGCCAGCACAACATGAGCCTGTTGTTGCATTCCGGCCGCCTGTAATCCGAAGATTTTTCCGAAAAACAAGCGAACGGGAGCTTTGGCGGTGACGGTTACCCCTGAATTGTTTGGCGCCACTTCCACAGCTACAGCATCGGCAAAAACGCCATTTTTTGCTGCCATTTCCTTAGCTGCTTGCATAACTCTGTCACGACCTGCGCCAAGCTGTGTCCCTCCGGCCAAAGCTGCTGCATCGGCTGCCACAGCTAGTCTGGCTTGGGTTACGTAGTTTACTCCCAGATCAGCTACTAGTGCCGTGCTCCCCAAGAGCGCCGTCATGGCCAGTGCTAAAAGCACGAGAGATGTTCCTCGTTCATTTTCAAGGCAAAGTATAAATGTTTGCCAGATTTTCAAACTTGCCACCTCACTCTACCCGCATTGTGATTTCACCACGCACAATCATGGGATTATCTAAAAGACTTCCGGCAAGCGGTGTAATCAACTGGAGAGGATAACTCACAATAACTCGCACATCACTTCCCACTTGCCTTCCTTGCTCCGGCAGGATGGAGATACGCAGTTTTCTTGGATTTAGCGGCAGGGATGCTTGATTTACACTGCCGACTATTTCCGCATTTGTTGCCCCCACAGCGGCGTGACGGGCTCCGTGTCTGGCCGCGTGGATTACCACAAGATAGGCATTGCTAATTCTTGCAAGTTCCACCATCCCCAGCAACAAAAGCAGGATGATCGGCAAAACAAGAGCCGATTCCACCAGCGCCTGACCTTTTTGCTCTCTTTTACATCGCAACAGCACTTGTTTCACCCTACCTTTTTCGCTTAAAATATAGCCCTGCCCTTACGGGCAGGGCCAACTCTGGGAGGAGCATTTATTTGATTTGCTTAAACTAATACTTAAGTGCCAGGAGGGGCAGGAGTAGGAGTAAAACCAGCTAGAACCCTTTCGAACACGGTCCTAATTTGTCCGCCTAAACCTGTCAGTGCAGCAATTGCCACGACTGAAACGAGTGCCAGAATGAGCGCGTACTCCGTCATGCCCTGCCCTGACTCTTCTGTTAACAGCCGCTTAACTACTTCTTTCATTTTCTTTCCTCCTCTCCAAATTAGGATAATCTCAGTTAACTTTTTGCTACTATCAGTCTAGCACTTTCAAGCGAACGTAGAAATCCATCACACGTCTCAAAAATCACAGGACTATTGTCCTAATTTTCAATGTTTTTGTAGTTGGGCAGCTTGACTAAATTCGGAGCGCCATGTTAGAATCAAAATCATCAACAAGAAAACACTTTGGTGTTAGTGCCAATCTCTCTAAAATAGAGAAGGGCAGTACATACCGCCAATTTAAGAACATAGCTTGTTTGCCTGGGGTTTAAGCTTGATTAAAAACCGGGATAGCGGCTACAAAAACATTTTTCCTCAAGGGAGGTGTGGTTGTAGCTTTTTTTGTTGCTCAAATTGAATAATTTTGTCTCGACTTATGACTAACGCTAATGGAAAGGGTGATTGTCTTGGAAAGTTTAACAAGCTTATTAGGGGGAGTCGTCAGCGAACTGCAATCACCTGCGATGGCGTTTTTGATTGCAGGATTTTTCCTGGCATTTTTTAAATCGGAACTTAAACTGCCTGAAGCAATCTACAATTTTACTATTTTTATGCTTTTAATGAGAATCGGTATGGCTGGCGGCTTGGAAATTAAAGAGGCAGGAATCGCCGGCCTGGTTGCCATGGCTGTTCCTGCCCTTTTTTGCGCGATAATCGGGATAGCAATTGTGCTCCTTGGTTCCCTTACCCTAGCGAAGCTTCCCGGGATTAAGAAAGATGATGCCATGGGTACTGCGGGACTGTTCGGAGCAGTAAGCGGCGCCACGCTAATGGCTGGCATGCTGACCTTGGAGCAAACGGGAATCCCGTTTGAAGGGTGGGTTCCGGCGCTCTATCCTTTCATGGATATTCCCGCACTGATCACAGCAGTGATTGTAGGAAACTTCTATCTTCGCAAAAACTCTCAGAGTGGTGAAAAGTTTAGTCTGAGAATAGTTAAGTCGATCGCAAGAGAAAGTATCAGTGGTTTTGCCATCTCCGCCATGATTGTAGGTCTGTTTCTTGGGATATTCACAAATCCCGAACAGGTTTTCGAAGGATTTTACGACCCGCTGTTTAGAGGATTTCTCTCAATCCTAATGCTGATTTTAGGTATGGATGCCGCTAAACACCTCAAATCACTCGTTTCTGTCGGTCACTGGTATGTTTTATATGCCTTGGTGGGACCTTTTGTGCACGGCTTCATCGGTTTTGGCTTTGGCTATTTGGCCCATTTGCTCACCGGACTCAGTCCGGGAGGCGTAATTATGTTGGCCATCATTGCTGCATCTAATTCTGATATTTCAGGTCCGCCTACTATTCGCGGAGGATTGCCCAGTGCTAATCCTGCAGCCTATATCGGCGCATCAACAAGTTTAGGCACACCCGTAGCCCTGGTTTTCTGCATTCCGTTCTTTACGACTCTTGGCATGGCAGTTTTTGGGTTATAAGCAGATAATTAGTTTTAGTCAGCCTATTATGGTAGAATCAGATTACAGCACTAAAAACTGCTTTGTATGCCATTGCCTGGTAGAGCAAAGTTTTTAAGAAAAACGGGAGGGAACCATGATGAAATTCTACAAAGCAAAAAAAGTAGTCATTGTAACGGAAGCCTATATTTTAGATGATATTACACAGGCGTTGCAAAAGCTGGGCGTTAGTGGCTATACCATTATGGGTGCCACCGGAAAGGGAGAAAGAGGGTTAAGGCTTGGTAACGGAGTCAGCAGTTTATATAAAAATGTTAAAATCGAAGTGGTTACAAGTGCGGAAATAGCTGAAAAGATAGTTGATCAAGTAGTAGATAACTTTTTTGTAAATTACGCCGGGATAATATATTTAGAAGACGTGGAAGTGGTTCAGGCAAAAAAAGTTCAGCTCCCTGAATAAACAGTTAGCTTTCCGGTTGTAATAATTCCCCTGAATTGTTAGCATCGCTAATGATCCAGGGGAATTATAGTTTCACAATCCTGTTTTTCACAGCATAAAGGGCTGCCTGGGTGCGGTCGGTAACTTGAATCTTACGAAAAATATTACTGATGTGGTTTTTTACTGTTTTTTCGCTGATATATAAAGCTAAGCCGATTTCTTTATTTGTTTTGCCGCGGGCAATCAGCATTAATACGTCTCCTTCGCGCCTGGAAAGGGGTTCTCTTACGATCTGTTCTCTGGTCAAACGCTGAAATTCACCGCAGATTTTCTCCGAAATTTTTGGATGAAAAACTGTTTCGCCTCGCTTCACCGCTCGGATAGCCTCAATCAGTTTGTCTGATTCAATGTCTTTTAAAACGTAAGCAGAGACTCCTGCTTTAATTAACTCATAGATATATTCCTCTTCGTCATGAATGGTGAGCGCAATAACTTCGGTGGCGGGGTATAATGCCTTAATTTGGCGAGTGGCATCAATGCCATTTAGATTGGGCATATTAATGTCCATCAGCACAATATCGGGCACAAGTTCGCCAGTCAATACTACAGCAATTTCCCCGTCAGCAGCTTCCCCGACTACAGCCAAGTCGTCATAAAGACCGAGCACCCTCCGGATTCCGTCGCGGATGAGGGCGTGATCATCAGCAATAATCAGCGTAATTTTTTCCAGTGACATTTTTTCACCTCTTTTTTGCCGGGATACTGACATGAATTTCTGTTCCCTTGCCTGAGAGCGAAGCGATGCGAATCTGACCATTTAGCAATTCCACACGCTCGCGCATACCTAGAATGCCAAAACAGTCTCTCTCAGAGCCATGAAGTACCGGTTCTGTGTCAAAACCGCAACCGTCATCGGCAATGGAAATATTCACGCGGCCTGCCAGTATTTCCAGTCTAATGACACATCGTCTAGCTTTCGCATGTTTTAGACTATTATTTAACGCTTCTTGCACAATCCTGAAAATAGCCACTTCCGGCACGCTAGCTAATCGTTCTTCCTCACCGCCTAACACCACCAGTTCGATGTTCATCTCTGTCCTCTTCTGCAATTCTTGGATAAAACGACGCAGTGTCGGCACGATTCCCAGATCATCCAGCACCATGGGACGTAGATTAAAAATTATTTTACGCACTTCTTGCAGGCTTTCTTTGACCATCTCCTTTAAATCGTGCAATTCTCCCCGAACTTTATCGGGTTCAATCGTCATCAGTTTCTCGCAAATTTCAGCACGCAACACCACGTTTGCCATGGATTGAGCCGGCCCGTCGTGAATTTCCCGAGCAACTCGCGAACGTTCTTCTTCCTGAGCTTTAATGATCCGCAGACTTAACTGTTGGCGAAGTTGCAACTCATCTAGTTGCACGCTGACATTTTGAAATCCGCCAGATAAAAGTTGTAACGCCATATTCACGTGGTCTTGCAACTTTTCCGCCTTAGCTAATGTTTCAGCAGCGCGCCGCAACAAAATTTCCAATTGATCACGCCGCTGTCGATATTGCAATTCCCGTTCACGCATCTGAGTCAGTTGCAGCTGAATATGCTGTGCTTCCTCATAAGCAGCCTGAATATCCTTCTCAACATAACGGGTAAAGTTCCGGTTCACCTCCATTAAATGGAATCGCGCCAGCTTATCTTCACGCTCGAGCTTGTCAACCTTGGTAATTACCTCCAAAATCTCTCCCTTTATCTCCACAAGGCGAGCCAGTAGCTCATCGCGTTGCATCCGTATTCCATCAGCAATTGTCGCTATCTGGTTTTTTCCCTGCTCAACCGCCGTTAACGTCTTTTTGATCACACTATCCAACTCTGTCAATGCCTGCACTTTTGCACCGCCTCGAAAGATCATCTCAAAATATAATTCGACTTATTTTTTACCATTCCTGTTTAAATTTGCTTTCCAACGAGTTAATTCCCAGTGCAACCAGGCAACTTAAAAGTAATATCGACTATAAAGAGAAAAGCTTAATCCTGCCTTTCTCTCCGGCAATAGTATTTTCTACCATAGCAAAAGGTGTGTGAACCGATGGATGAATTACAAACCCTTTTTCAGCCGGCTTCTATAGCAGTAATTGGTGCCTCAAAAAATGAGACTAAAATCGGCTATGCAATTATGAGAAATATTAAGAACAGTGGTTATACAGGCCAGGTCTATCCGGTAAACCCTAGGGAGAAAGAAATTTTGGGCTATAGCAGTTATCCTTCTTTGCAAGCGTTGGGCAAAGCTGTGGACGTGGCAGTTATTTCAGTGCCGGCAGACAGCTCACTCAATGTGGCAAGAGAGTGTGGCGCGGCCGGAGTGAAATTCTTGGTGGTCGTCAGCTCCGGTTTTAAAGAAATAGGTGAAGTCGGTCTAAGGCGTGAAAAAGAATTGCTAAAAATTTGTGCCGACCATCAGATGCGTTTGGTAGGTCCAAATGTAGTAGGTATTGTGGACACCAGTACCCCCTTAAACGCTTCATTTGCCCCTGCGTTTCCGCGTAAAGGAAAAATTGCCTTTATCTCTCAAAGTGGAGCCATGCTTTTGTCGATCTTTGACTGGAGTCGTAGCGTGGGTCTGGGATTTTCACGTTTTATCTCAATGGGCAACAAAGCAGACTTGAATGAAGTAGATTTTATCTGGTCGGCAGCCGTAGATCCTAATACGAAAGTGATTCTCTGCTATATAGAAGACGTAGCAGATGGAAAACGATTCTTAGCTGTGGTTCAGGCAGCAAGCAAGCTCAAACCTATCATTATTCTCAAATCGGGCACGTCAACGGCTGGCGCTCGTGCCGCTGCATCTCATACCGGAGCGCTCGCCGGTAGCAATCTCGCGTACGAAACGGCATTCCGGCAGAGTGGTGTGATTAGGGCAGAAACCATGTCAGAACTCTTTGACCTTGCAATTTCCTTTGTAAATCAGCCCATTCCCGTTGGTGATCAGGTATCCATCGTCACTAATTCCGGCGGCCCGGGAATCATGGCTACTGACAGCGTAGAGCGCAATAACTTGCGTATGACCCGTTTTCAGAAAGAAACTATTGCAAAGCTGCGGAAATCCCTGCCGGCTGAAGCCAATATCTATAATCCTGTGGATGTTTTAGGCGATGCCCGGACTAAGCGCTACAGCGTTGCGCTGGAAGCTGTTTTAGCTGACGAAAATACTGACACTGCCCTAGTATTGCTTTCTCCTGCCGCCGTAACGGAACCGGCGGAGACGGCTGAAGCAATCGTGGAACTACAACGCCGTTTCCCTGAAAAACCGGTTTTTGCAGCTTATATGGGGGGAGAAGGTTTGTCGGAAGGTTGCCGAATTCTTACTGCTGCCGGTATTCCCTGCTTCACCTTCCCTGAGCCGGCCCTAAAAGCAATATCCGGTATGGTTCGGTTTTCAGCCCTCCACAGAAAACTAAACCGGGAACAAAAACTGCCTCGTGTTATCAAGGTCGATCATCAGGCAGTTAAAGCAATGTTCTATGATGTTTTGCGCGATAGGCGGCTAGTCTTGCTCGGCAATGAAGCGACTAAGGTGGCAGATGCATATGGTATTCCGGTGGCACATGTTTATCTCGCAAAAACACCAGATGAAGCAGTGGCCATGGCGGAAGTAGTGGGTTACCCTGTTGTCTTAAAAGTTGCTTCCCCTAAAATTATGCACAAAACTGATCTAGGCGGTGTGAAAACAGCTCTGGAAAACGCTGCTGCCGTCCGTGGAGCTTACTTTGCAATTATAGAAAGCGTTAGGCGCCTGCTGCCTGCAACCACTATTTATGGAATCGAAGTTCAGAAAATGATGCCTAAAGGAAATGAACTAATTATCGGCATGAGCAGAGATCTGCAGTTTGGACCGCTAATCGCGTTTGGCTTGGGCGGCATCTACGTCAACCTGCTCAAAGACGTTTCATTCCGCCTGGCAGAAGGCTTAAATCTGGAAGAGATTGAAGAAATGATCGCCGAGACAAAAGCATACTCGTTAATCCGTGGTTATCGCGGCAGCAAGCCGTCAGATATCGGAGCGCTTGTCCATATCCTGGCTCAGGTAGCTCAACTGTCGCTAGACTTCCCAGAAATTACTGAGATTGACTTAAATCCCGTCATCGCTTACCCTGACAGTGCCCTAGCTCTGGATGTTAAAATAACGGTTTCTTACCTTGACGAGCAGAAAGGGTGATGATTTTGAAAAGTATCTTTATTGGCGGTGAATCCGGCAGCGGCAAAACAGTTATCGCGCTGGGCTTAGCGCTAAAGTTACAGCAAGAAGGATTAAAAGTAGGCTATTTTAAGCCGGTTGATTCGGCTAAAGGTCTTCATTGTCAAAGAGGTGAAGATGTTGCGCTTTTAAAAGAAGTTCTCTCACTAACCCATGAACCTGCCGTCCTCTCCCCGTTTCAGACGGGACCCCACTATTTAAGCGGCGGACAGCGGCGTGGCACTGAAGCGCTAAAAGAAAAAATCAAAACTGCCTGGCAGACAGCCAAGGACAATTTTGACACAATATTAATCGAGGGTTCACTTTCTCCTGATACGGCAGCGAGCATGGGAATTGACGCCATCAGTCTTGTCAAGCTGTTAGACGCTGCCATGCTCTATGTAATCCGTCTAGAAAATGATTATGACTTGGATAAAACCATCTTTGCCAACAATCATTTCCGCTTAGAAGGTCTTTCTGTTTTAGGAAATATTTTCAACAACATTGATCGTACGCTCATAGATAAGACAAAAGGCATCTATCTGTCTATTATGGAAGAGCTGGGAAACCCAGTTTTAGGAATTATTCCCAGAAAAGCGGAAATAGCCTCCCCCACCGTCAAGCAGTTTCATGATACACTGGGCGGTGAGCTGCTGACAAATGAAGGGATCGGTCTAGAGCGGATTGTGGAAGAAGTGGTGGTGGGTTCCATGACAATAGAGAGTGCTCTTGGCTACCTGCGACGTGCCCCCAACAAGGCTGTGATAAGCGGAGGCGACCGCTCCGACATCGCTCTAACAGCCTTGGAGACAAGTACCTCAGTATTAATTCTCACCGGCGGGCTCTACCCGGATGTAGGCGTTCTGACCCGTGCCACAGAAAAAAATGTACCTGTAATTTTAGTTCATTACGATACATTTACTGCCATCGAACGGTTGCATGAAATTTCTCATCGCATTCACCCGGGCGATGAACAGGGTGTACGTATCGCGCAGGAAAACATTATAAATTACTGCAACTGGCAAGCCATACTACAATATCTGTCTTCCTAAGAACGCAGTGGTCTGCTTGCGCATGTATATTGAGAGCTCTTTGGATAAAGCGCGAAGCGTTTTTCTTGTTGTGCAGTAAATTAGCTTAGCTCAATTTCACTTAGCCAGCTCCGAATCAGGCTTATTTCTTCACCATACTGGTGATAATCAGCCACCGGAGTTTCCAGGATCATTGGCAATGAGCTGATGGCCGGATGTGTAATTAAATTAAGCAAACCTTCTTTACCGAGATAACCTTTACCAATCAGTTCATGCCTGTCTTTGTGCGCCCCAGGGGGAAACTTGGAATCATTCAAATGGATTGCCCTAACCCGAGAAAGGCTTACTGTCGATTCCAGCTCAGCCGCTAATCTTTCGACCTCCTGTTTATCCAGGAAATTATATCCTGCTCCCATCAAATGGCAGGAATCGAGACAAACGCCAAGCTGACTGGGATTTCCTAATGCTTCCATAATCTCCTGGACATCTGCCAACGTGCCAATTTCTGATCCTTGTCCCGCCATGGTTTCCAGGAGAAGTTCAGTGTCACCGCTAAAAGGCAAAAGCGTTTCTGATAAGCAGGCAATAATCCGCCTGATACCAGCCTCACGCCCGGAGCCCGCGTGTGACCCAGGATGCACGACAAGAAACTCTGCGCCGACCGCATTCATCCGGCTCAAATCTTCAGCTACCACCTTTTTGGCAAAAGCATATGCTTGCTCTGACGGAGCAGCCATATTTACAGTATATGGTAAATGGCCGATAATGGGGGCAAGATCATATTTCTGCTTAATTTGCCGCCAGCTTGCCACTTCCTGCAAAGATATGGTCCGAGCAGCGCCTCCTCTGGGATTGCGGGTAAAGAACTGAAAAGTATTAGCATCGATCTGACGCGCAATTTCTGCTGCCTGGTCAAAACCTTTAGCAACTGATAAATGGGAACCGAGCCGCATCATGTCCTCCAGTTAATCCGTATTTATCTCAGTTATAACATACTTACTTTTTGGAGGCAATTGAACTTTCCATATTTTTTAGGCGTTGTGACATGATGCCGCCTACGCGGCCCGTATCTCTGGCCGTCATATCCCCCCAACCGTTTGCTCTTACTCTCTCGCCAAAGCCTAGCTCTTCGGCAATTTCGAGCTTAATCTTCTCCAGTTCCAACTCCCTTGCGGTCATCTTTTCCACCCTTTTCAAATATTTTGGCACCTCTACCACCTCCTTATCTAAAGGTAGTATGAACGCCGCCCGCAAGGATATACACAGACGAAACACATACAGTTAGCTTCCTACGCAGGAAATCATTGCTAGCTTTCTTGCGTTGCAGAGGGTTAGAGGAATAACAACAGACTAAGCGCCATCAATGCCATCCCGCCCACCAATCCCAGCAGTGATTGATGGTGTTCACCGTATTCTCGGGCTGTAGGCAATAGTTGGTCAAAGGAAATATAGACCATAATTCCTGCCACCGAAGCAAAAATTGTACCATAAACAGTGTCAGTCAGGAAGGCAGCCAGTACGGCATAGCCGATAAGAGCGCCGATTGGTTCAACGATACCCGATAAAAATGCCCAGAAAAATGCTATTTTGCGATTCCCGGTAGCATAAAAGATGGGTACTGCAACTGCAATTCCCTCAGGGAAATTATGGATGGCTATCGCTATGGCGATGCTGACTCCTAATACCGGATCCCGCAGGGTAGAAAAGAAGGTGATAAAACCTTCCGGGAAATTATGAATTGCCACGGCTAAGGCAGTGAAAAGACCCATCCGCAGCAGTTTTCGCCTGTGGGCGTCAGTGTAAGTATCTCCTGTTTCCAGGGGCGCTCCTTCCAGTTCGCTAAGCTCAGGCCCTCTCTCAAAGAGCGAAACAAACTTGTCAATTAGGGCAATGAGCAGCATCCCGCCAAAGAAAGCTGTCACCGTAAGCCAATTGCCCATTTTTTCCCCTAGGCTTCCGGTTAAAATTTCTCCTGCCTTACCCATAATTTCGATCATCGAAACATAAATCATTACACCGGCGGAGAAGCCCAATGCTACAGTGAGAAAACGAGTATTAGTACGCTTTAGATACAATGCGGTGGCACCACCTACACTGGTGGCCAGTCCGGCAAACAGGGTTAATCCTGCTGCCAACATAACATTCTCCATTTTTTTCCTCCCTTTTAGCAGTATAGCTGCCCTTCAGTATATGTGCTTAGCGGTAGAGTAGTGAAAAACAAGAAAAACGCTTCGTGCTTTATCTAAAGATGCGTTTTTCTTGTCCGCTAGGGGCTGCCGCCCCTTCGGCGAGCCTGCGGGCTCTGAGCACCCCGCAAGCGTAAGGGTGAATCCCCCCTACGACCCCCCATTGCGTAGACCCCCATGCCGCTTGCGGCACCATCAGAAGGATGAAAATGCGCCTCAGCTGGCCCTCACCCTAGCCCTCTCCCGCAGGGAGAGGGTAATAGCCGGAAAGGGTGCTGTAGGGGCGAACCTGCGTGTTCGCCCGGTTGCTCTCCCGCAGGGAGAGGGGAATTTGATGGGAGAATTGAGCGCTATGCCCACGCTCGTACCATGTAGGGGCGGGTTTCAAACCCGCCAAGCAGAGGGTAGATGCTATTTTCAGGGTAGGAAATTATATAATTTCTTACACAAAAAATTAAACTGGCATAAGGTTCAGCCAGCCTAATTGAAAAATAGTGAGGTGAAAATAATGCATACCTGCACCTGCAGGCGGATATTACTATCAGCCACCACCGCGACTGAAGCGAATTACAAAAATAGCTATGGCAACAGCAAAACCCAGATAGAGTGCAACTGTCCAAAAGTATTGCATCACGCCACCTCCTAGCAAAAGCTTACCATGTTCGGCTAAAGTTAACAAGGATTAATAAAAGCTTACGTCTGCACCGACAGCCTTTTAAATTTGCAATTTAACTGATATGATTGTAAAAATACGTTAGGAGGTAAACTATGGCTGAAATTGTAGCAAGAGAGCTAAAAAAGCACCAACTGGAAGGGTTCTCCCAGCGCCAGCTGGAGGAACATCATGGCATTCTCTACAAAGGATATGTGAACAAACTAAATGAAATTAGGAAACTAATGCTTACTGTAGACCACAGCAAGGCCAATCAAACCTTTAGTGATTTGCGCTCAATGAAAATTGAAGAAACCTTTGCATTAAATGGAATTAAACTTCACGAAGCTTATTTTGATAACATGGGCGGCTTTGGAGGCAAAGCAGTCGGTCAAGCTCTGACCCTTATCGAGAGGGACTTCGGCTCCTACGAAGCTTGGGAAAATGATTTTAAAACTACCGGACTGGCTGTGCGTGGTTGGGTTGTACTGGGTTATGATTTAGAAAGTGGCACCCTCCATAATTTTGGCAGCGACTCCCATAATCTAGGACCCATCTGGAGTGCTGTGCCGATTCTCGTGATGGACACATACGAACACGCCTATATGATTGATTACGGCGTTAAGCGCGCGCCCTATATTGATGCATTCATGAATGTGATTGATTGGGATGTGGTCAATGAGCGACTTGCAAGGCTGATAAAGTAGAGAGTCAGACTCCCTTCAAGGGAGTCTGACTCTCTCTAAACTATCTGAGCTGCGGCTATCAAGCCAAAGCAACCCATTAACATCATATTCCCCTGCGGTGCCGCAAAATAATAATCGCCGGCTGACAAGAGCGCTCGGCGAGGACCTGTGACAACAATCAGCTCCGCTCTCACCGGTTTTACAGGCGGAATGCAGCCGTGACCGCCGTCATCCTGCACTTCCTGGTTTGTAAGCGTAGCTCGACACAGTCGCTCCAGGTATTCCCGAGCCTTCTCCGCCGTCATTTTAGCAGTATGGTGTTCAAAGAGACCTAAAACATGGTCTTGATGGACGAGTGCGGCGAAACTATGCTGATTACCAAGATTTAGCACAGCGACAATGCCTTTTTGAGCCGCTTCTTTGACTACGCTATCCGAAAGTGACCCGAGCAGTGCTGCTCCGCAGGTATCCATTAAGAGCGCGTCCGGCACATCCTGCTTTATTGCCTGCATCCTTGTAAACACCGCAGGAACAGTTCGATAGGCAAGGGCAGGCAACTTCCCGCCATCGGACATAAACTTCTCCCACAGCCCGAACCGGAAGACCCTGTTTGATTGGCACGGGGAATACCCGTGGTCCTGAACTGCTACCGCAATTCCCGCTGGTAGAGTATACCCCACTTTGGCTAAAATTTGCTCGAGCATCAGCAGATCCAAATCAGCCAGCCGCACTGCTTCCGCCTCTTCGGGCTTGTCTGCAGTTAAAATCACACCCATCTCTTGTACTTTCTGCAAATTATCATGAATTGTTAGGGCAGATTCAGTCGTGGCATAAACAGGAAACCCTGCGGCCAAATGCTCTTTGATTGCCTTAGTAGAAGAGCCGCCCCCCATAGTTCGACCGAAAAGAAAAATAGCTTTACCTTGGGATGTGGCCAAATTTATCTTTCTGCCCACAAGAACAGTGGGTGCCGGTAACACGAGCTGAAGACAATTTTCCAGTGGCTTACCTTGCTCGTAGAGCAAAATATCTTGTGTGCCGCCGCCCACATCGATAGCTAACAGACTATCCATTGGCTCGCTTCCTTTCAGCACAGATTGCCAGCGCAATTTCAGCGCCTAGGCGAGCATTCTCTGTCAAGAGAGCGAGATTTGCCTTCAAACTGCGGCCTGACGTCACAGCAATCAGCCTGCGCAACATTTGCGGTGTCACATCCTGACCGACAATTCCTGCTGATTTGATTTCTCCTTCAATCTGCACAATGTATGTAATCAATTCCTCCCAGGGAATTTCCTGCGCCGCTAGTACTGGGTTATTAATTAATAGGGCCGAATCCAAACCAAGCTCATCCCGGGCCAGCGCAACCTTTGCCACTTCTTTGGGGGAGTCAAACCTAAGCGCTAAGCGATATGGCGATGTTGCCGCATAAAAAGCTGGGAAAATATTGGTACCATAACCTGCAACCGTCACACCTTGTGTTTCCAGGTACTCCAAGGTTAAACCAAGGTCTAAAAACGCCTTGGCACCGGAGGAAATAACAGTAATTGGGGTTCGGCTAAGCACAGTCAAGTCTGCTGAAATATCAAAAGAACTACAGGCACCGCGGTGGACACCACCAATGCCGCCGGTGGCAAGCACGGCTAAGCCATAGCGGTGTGCTAAGTAGGCTGTGGCAGAAACCGTGGTTCCTCCGCTTAGCTTGCCAAGCGAAGCAACCGGTAATTCGCGGACACCCATTTTTATCGGAGCTTCTGCTTTTGCGAGCGCAGCCAGTTCTTCCTCTGTAAGACCTATTACCACTTCGCCTAACAAAACACCAATGGTAGCTGGAATGGCACCAAACTCCCGCACTGCAGCTTCCATGCGAAGAATGGTTTCCAGATTTAATGGATATGGTAGCCCATGCGTAATGAGGGCTGTTTCCAGAGCTACAAGCGGGTGACCGGCCCGCATGGCAGTCAAAACGTGTGGACCAATAGTTGTTTTCACCAGATCACTCCCATCTGTAACTACTAGCTTTGGAGGTGAATTATTATGCTTACAGTTACTTTAAAATGGCAGGAAGGGTTATATTTTGAGGGTCATTCCGGCTCCGGACATACTGTGCTCCTTGAAGCCGGCGCGGCCGTGGGCGGTCAGGGACGTGGAGTACTTCCCGGAGAAATGTTACTGATGGCGCTGGGCGGGTGTACCGCCATGGATATCGTCTCTCTGCTGCAAAAGTTTAAATCGCCGCCACTTTCCCTCTCTGTCGAATTAACCGGGAGCAAGCGCGCAGAGCATCCTAAAAGTTTCGAAACTATTACCGCCATTTACCGCATTGAAGGTCAAATCTCGGCGGATTTAGCATGGAAAGCGGTGAATGGCTCTTACAAAAAATACAGTGTGGTGGCAAACTCACTCCGTTCACAAATAATCTATCGCGTTATTTTAAATAATGAAGAACTGCTTCAAGCTCCAGACGCTTAATTCAATACAGCAAACAGCACGATTACAAGAAAAACGCTTCGCGCTTTATCCAAAGATGCGTTTTTCTTGTCCGCTAGGGGCTGCCGCCCCTTCGGCGAGCCTGCGGGCTCTGAGCACCCCGCAAGAGTAAGGGGCACGCCCCTTACAAA
>JAGXTN010000093.1 GCA_018333455.1 Dethiobacter sp.
CTTAACTCAACCGCTTCTCTTTTAAATTCCTCAGTATACTTCCTACGGGTTCCTGCCATTGCTTGTACACCTCCCGAGATAATTATAGTATCTTATCTCAGTGTCTGGCAAACCGGGGGAGAGGCAGAATTCAGTGCAATTTTTTAAGATGACTGAGCAGTTTACCTTTGTCAATATTGCAGTGCCCGGTGGTCGCTTTGCCCGGCACATTCTTGAATGGCCTTTTCGAAAACTGAAAAAGCAAAAGCTAATTGTTCCGACGTCACGATTAGCGGCGGATGCCAAAGGACACAGTTTCCGGCAGACAATTTGAAGGACAGGCCATTTTTAAGGCACGTATATAGAAGCCTCTCAGCCAATAATTCGTCTTTTTCCTTGGTCTTGCGATTCTTGACAAATTCAAAACAAATTAACAGTCCGGCTATGCGGATGTCACCTAAGCATTCATACTGTTTAAACAGTTGCGCGGAACGCTTGGACGCGTATGCGGAAAGCTTTTTGCATTGATGGAGAAGCTTTAATTCCTCTAGATAGCTAAGGGTCGCGCAAATTGCGGCACCTCCCGCCGCAGGCTTTTCATGGGTATAATGACCAAGGGATATGTCGTGGGCACAATCGAGCGGTGATCGTGCAAGCACTGCCGCTTGAGGAATAACACCGCCGCCTAACCCTTTGCCAAGCACTAAGATATCCGGTTCTATACCAAAAAGCTGGTGGGCATAAAAGGCACCGCTTCGGCCCAGGGCGGTAGGGATTTCATCAAAAATCAGCAGGATACCGTTTGCGGCACAGATTCTTTTTAGCCGCTGAAAATAAGATGGCGGCGGAACATGGACATCTGTTGCGCGAATGGGTTCAAGCAAGATGGCTCCGATATCCCCCTCATTGTGAATGATATATTCGATATAATCCAGGCAAAATCGAGCCACGTCCTCTTTTGAGGCGCTGTGAATCAGGTTGCGGTACGCATTAAAAGGAATTGCCTTAATATGTCCCGGCATCATCGGCCCCATGTCTTTTGAGAAGGTGTATTCTCCTCCCGCTGAAATGGCCTCCAGCCCTGCGCCATGAAAGGATTCCCACATGGAAATGACCTTATGTCTTCCTGTTACTTTTCGCGCAATTTTTAAGGCCAGACCGACAGCTGCGCTTCCTGATGGTGTGAATAGCACCCGGTAGTCTTTTGACAAGGTTTTATCTATCAAGCGGGTTGCTGCCTCTACGGCAATCTCCGCCGTAAACCGTCTCGGTATAAACGGTAAATTATCTAGTTGCTTTTTTACTGCTTCCATAACATATGGGTTCTTGTATCCTATCTGGTGAACGCTGTTTCCATGAAAGTCCAAATATTTCTTTCCACTCCTAGAGTGAAGATAGCAGCCCTCTGCATCAATAATGACATCCATGCCGGGGGTGGACAGAGATTGCTTAATAAAGACAGCTTCATCCTCTTTTAGAACAGCCCTGCTTCCATCATCAAGGCCGTTAATCCATAACTGCCTTTGCGAACTGGTGTTAATATCTCCTTCGCGGTTTAAGTTTTGATTACCAAGCATGGGGTCTTTTCCCTTCAGCAATCAAGCCATTGATTCTTTCCAGCAATGGGAGCAGTTCGTCCATAGTTTCAATCACAAAATCTGCCCCTGCCAGTAAAAAGGCATCTCTAGCCTTATTGATGGCCGTCTGTCTTTCCGCCTCCGGCATGGCTTTATACTCTTTTAGGCTGAGACCCATTTGAGAGCTTCCGACAATAACCCCTACGGACCAGACACCGGCGTTATAGCCCTCTTGAAGATCTGCCACGGTATCTCCGACTTTTATCGTTTTCCAGGGAGACGTTATCCTGAGCGCTTCAATATTTCTAAAAATCATATAGGGAAACGGTCTGCCAAAGGTGGCTGTCGCCTCCGCTGTAATAACAAAATCAGGCGCATAGCCTTTTTCTTTAGCGGCTGGAACCACGACATCCATCATGATGTCGGTATATCCCGTGGTTGAACCGATTTTCAGCCCCCTGTCTCTTAATGCCGAGACAGTATCCAGTACATGGGGCAAGGGGTCGGTATATTCTTTTAAAGAAACAAGCAGCAAAGACTCAAAGTTTTTGTAGAGGGCATCAATATCTTTTTCTTCAAAGACCTTGCCGTGCTTTTCTTCCCACCGTTGACTGATTCTCGGCGTCTGAAGCATAGCCCTGAGATGATCTCTTTTCAACATTCCCATGGGCAATCTTACTTCCTCCACAGTTACTTCTACTCCAACTTGTTTGAATATTTCCAGAAAAGCATTCACCGGCGCAAAGCAACCAAAATCAATAGTCGTTCCTGCCCAGTCAAAAATAACGCCTTCAAGATTATTCATTTGTTTCACCTCTTTAGATATTTTTAACAACAGCCAGCAAGCGCCTTAATTAAGCGCTTAATATCTTCAGGATAGATATCCCCAATATTTCCAATACGAAAAGTGTCGTTCTTTGAAATTTTACCGGGATACAGAACAAAGCCCCGTTGTTTTGCCTTCTGATAAAAGGCCTTGAAGTCGAAGTTCCTGTCCGGATATAAAAAGGACGTGATAATGGGAGACTGCACTTCGTCTGGAAGCAACGTCTGAAATCCCAACGAACGCATTCCTTCAACCAAAAGACGGTGATTTTCTTGATAACGTTGGAAACGGGCTTCAACGCCCCCTTCTTCCTCCAACTCAGTTAAGGCCTGATAAAACGCCCTGACAACATGGGTTGGGGAAGTATACCGCCATTTCCCCGAAAGGTTCATCTGCTCCCATTGCTCGAACAGGTCAAGCACCAAAGACCGGGCATGGCCCTTACATTTCAGAAGCGAATCTTTTCTCGCAATCACAAAAGCAAAGCCGGGAACTCCCTGAAGGCACTTATTAGCTGAGCTGATCAAATAATCAATCTCCCCTTGGGAGATATCCATGGGAATTCCTCCAAAAGAGCTCATCGCATCAACTATCAGGACTTTATCATACTGTTTGACTAAGAGGGTCATTTCCTCCAAAGGGTTCAATATGCCCGTAGTAGTCTCACAATGAACGAAAGCAACATGCGTAACACGTCCCTCTCTTTTCAGCAGCCGTTTAATCTCCCCCATGTTCGGAGTTTTGGTTTCCTCATACTCAAGCTTGATGTAAGCTATCTTTAACCGTTCGGCTATTTGGACCATCCGTTGGCCATAAGCCCCGTTGGTAATGATCAAGAGCTTTCCGTCGCAAGGTACTGCCGTACCTAAACAAGCTTCGACTGCGAAGGAACCACTTCCCTGCATTAAGACGGCGGTGTATTTTTCAATGTCTTTTGTCGCAATCTTCACCAAGCGGCTCCGAATATTTTGAACGATTCCCACATTATAATCATCATCCCATGTACACCAGTCCTGAAGCATTGCGCTCCGCACAGATCTTGAAGTGGAAAGCGGTCCAGGCGTCAAGAGAAGATAGGGATTGCTGGGGAATTCGTTGTCAATCATTTAGTTACTCCTCCTTTTTCATTCTTCGTTTTGTAATTGAATGAAGGTACAGTTCATACATACTTCTGATAAGCAAATTAACAGTCAGAATCAACAAACCCATGGCCGAGGCCTGAGCCATATTTCCCGCTCCCGCCATATGTGTGATGGCAATAGAAGCCACCTTAAAATCAGCGGAATATAAAAACACGACTGCCGATACTGTCACCATAGCGTTGACAAAGTAGTACATAAATATTTCCAAAATAGCCGGCAGCGACAAGGGGACACTGACTTTTGAAAAGACTTTCCAGCTGGGTATTCTCATGCTTTCCGCAATGCTTTCATATTCCTTATCCAGTTTTTTTAATGCCCCCGCCGCTGTAGCATAGGGAACGGCATAAAAATAGACGATGTTGGCCAAAACGAGAATTATGACCGTCCCATAAATAAAGTGCAGCGGGTTTGACCTGGAATTAAAGAAAAAGATAAACGACAGCCCGATGACCATACCCGGAAGTGCCAGCGGTGTTACCGAAAGCAATCTTCCTAATCTTTTTAAGTGTTTCATCCCTTTTCCCTTTTCAAGCAGATATGTATAAATAAATACAAATAAGGTGCCAAACACTGCCGTAAGCAGGCTCATGCTAATGGAGTTGACAAAGCTTTGCATGCCGCCGGCTGCTCGGCCAAACTCAAAATGTTCAAGGGTGAAGCTTCTATCATAAGGGAAGAAGTTCGTAAAAGCATTCATAACCAGCGCGCCTATGAAAATTAAAAAAAAGGAAACAACCAAGAAACATACCGTAAAAAATATGCCGTCTCTTAGTTTATTTTTGTGAACTTTTAACCCTATTGCTTTTGTGCTGATTTCACAATAGTTATTTGTGTTCAACATCCTATCCGCAACAAAGGTCAGCAGCGCAGGGAGCAGAAGGAGAGTGCTCACTACGGCGCCCATGTTGAAGTTAAACTGTCCTGTCACCTGCTTAAACAGATCAGTAGCTAAAACATTATAGCTGCCTCCGACAACCTTAGGCGCTCCAAAATCAGTAAATGCTAATGTAAAACAGACAAAGAAGGAATAGAGCAACGTATATTTAATTTCCGGCACAGTAATTTTTATAAACTTGGTCAAGGCATTGCACCCCATGGAATCAGCTGCCTCATAAAGTCGTCCGTCGGCGTAATGTAGGGTTACATAAAACATCAGGAACGCCTGAGGAAACGTAAAAATGATTCCTGCTAAAACAATCCCCGTCCTACCGTATAATTCCATAACCAGCCCCAGTTCTGTCAGTATCCCTTGTCTCCCGAAAAGGAGGATCAGCCCGATGCCATGAACAACGGTAGGAACAAATAGGGGAAATAATGCCGCATATCTAAAGAAACTCTTAAATCTAATATTGGTTCTCTTTAGTGCGTAGGCATAAGCAAAGCCAAGCATTGTGCTGATAACGGATGTTGTCAGCGAAACATTTAAAGTGTTGAGGATCGAATGAAATAAAGCCGGCTGTGAAAAATAGCTAACATAATTAGCAAAGCCTACAAAGACGCCGCTAGAGTCTTGAAAAGCCTTAACGAACAAACTAAATAGCGGCAAGACCATACCTGCTAAAAAAGCGCTCGTCAGAATCGACAAGAGAATGAACTGAGAGGGATTGAAGTTCTGTAAAATTTTGCCAGCATTTCGCATCATCAGACCGCTTTTGGCACCTCCGCATACTGGATCAAATGCCTGTCGGCTACCCTTAAATAAACTGTATCATTTTCCTTTAAGGCTAAAGTAGTTGCTTTTTCTACCGGCAGGTCGACACAGATTTCATGATTATCATGGAGTTTGCTGTAAACCCTGATCATTGCGCCTTTAAACTCTAAAGCACTGACTTTTCCCGTCCAAAAGTTTCCCGACAAATTATTTTTTGTCAGCTCAATATTTTCCGGTCGGACACCAAAAGTGCTGGTGTAATTTTTATAAAAATTCATTGTCCCGATAAAATTCGCCACAAAGGCACTGGCCGGGTTCTCATAGATAGTTCTAGGCGCGCCAACCTGTTCTATTACCGCGTTGTTCATCACGATGATGCGATCTGCCATTGTCAAAGCCTCTTCCTGATCATGGGTCACCATAATCGTTGTGATTCCTAGTTCCCTCTGTATTTTACGAATTTCCAGTCTCAGCCTTGCCCGCACCTTTGCGTCTAACGCAGATAGCGGCTCATCAAGCAATAGGTATCGAGGAGATAAGGCAATCGCCCGAGCCAAAGCGGTTCTTTGTTGCTGCCCTCCTGAAAGCTGAGCAGGGTATTTGTTTTTATGCTCTAGCAAATCGACAAGCGCTAAAACCTGGAAGACCTTTGCTTTTTGCTGTCCTTTATTTAATTGTTTCTGCTGGGCCAAGCCAAAAAGGACATTCTGTTCGACTGTCATGTTCGGAAAAAGGGCATAGGATTGAAAAACGATACCAAAATTTCGCTTTGCAGGAGGTAGCATTGTACAATCTTTCCCATCAATAATGACTTTGCCCCGATCCGCCGTTTCCAGTCCCGCCATAATGCGCAAAAGTGTGGTTTTCCCGCACCCTGACGGTCCTAAAATGCAAACAAGTTCGCCTTGAGCAATTTCTGCCGTAACACCTGTGAGCACTGCTTTTCCCGCATACTGCTTACAGATGTTTTCAGCCTTTAAATAACACATGAACATACCTCCCGAATCATTATCTATGCGGCAGTAGCTACTGCTACTGCCGCATAGATTGTTCAACATGAATTATTCTCTCGGGGCTGATTTTGTACCGTATCTTTGTGTCCATTTCTCAAGGATGCTTTCCCTGTTTTCAGCAGCCCATGCAAGGTCATTCTCTATCAACTGGTCAACAGGATTAAAGGTAAACCCTTCATATGTGCCGCCTTTTCCTGTCGAGATGATTGGATTATTAACCTTGTAAAGGTTCATCGCTTCATCTGAGATGGCCCAATCAAGGAATGTTTTAGCGGCAGGCTTTATCTCACCCTTTTTCATAAGGGCATTTGCTTCCATATCCCAACCTGAACCTTCTTCAGGGAAAATGATTTCAACGGGTGCTCCTTGTCTTTTCTGTCTGATACCCGCATATCCAAAGCTGATGCCAACCACGGTTTCACCGGCTGCAGCCATTCTGGCCGGTTTTGATCCGGAGTGCACATAATGTGAGATGTTTTCATGGAGGCTGTCAAGGTATTCCCAACCTTTCTCCGTTCCCTTAAGCTGAAGTATGCCGGCCACAGTTAAAAAGCCGGTTCCTGACGAAGCTGGATTTGGCATAACAATATGTCCCTCAAACTCCGGCTTCAGCAAATCCTGATAGGAACGTATTTCCGGCAATCCCAGTTTTTGTGCTTCTACTGTATTGACAACGAATGCAGTTTCCCAGGCAGTAATGCCCACCCAGGTCGGAACTTCTCTATCCGATTTAAATTTAGGAAGTATCCTTTCAACGCCTACAGGAGCATAAGGCTCCAGCAGGCCTTGATTGTCAAGCACCATCAAAGATGACGCCGCTAATCCCCACACAACATCCGCTTGTGGATTAGCTTTTTCGGCAAGTAGCCTAGCCGTGATAACGCCGGTGGATTCTCTGACGATATTTACCTTAATGTCAGGAAACTTTTGATTGAAAGCCGCCAAATATTCAGTAACCAATTCATCCTCTAGGGCCGTATAAACAGTGATTTCCCCTTCTGTGGGATCTGCCGCTTTTGTAGGATCTGCCACTGCCTGCCGTTGACCGCATCCGACTAGGCCTCCCAAAGAGCCCGTTAATAACAGGGCAACCATTACGTACAATAAGATTTTCTGTTTCAATTCATTCCCTCCTAATATTTTACACTGTCTTAATATTAACAAATGAATGTTAAATCTCCTGAGAATTTAGATTAAGAGCAGGCTAATTTTTGGTTAAAAATAGCTACAGACCACCCATAGAGGATGGTCCGCTGTCGAATATGCGAAAGAGAATTTGAGTGGCAAAAGCGGTTAAACGTCAGCAGCTTGGCGTTACTCCAGAGATCTCCTGCTCTCGAAGGCCGGTGCAAACGCATAGAAATCGGTATTGACGGCTGGATTCTCACTCTGCTTTCGGGTTATCGCCTTTGCTATTATTTCGGAACTCTGCTGATGCGTTCCATTGCTTCCTGCATTCTCGGGACATCTACTGTTAAAGCAATCCTAAAATACCCTTCACCATTTTCTCCGAAAACTGACCCATACCCGATTTGCTGGACACACAAGAGTGAGATAAAATACTCTTGTGGATGGCGAAATAAATGGCAAAGACATAAAAAGGTGTTGACATTTCAGGGGGGGCATGTTAAATTTGGAGCAATCTGGCAACGTTCTCCAGAATACAGGGCGGAAGGGTTTATTGGAGCGTATTGCTTGTGGCGGCGGTTGCCGGAAAAATTTGTAGCAAGGAGAATTCATGGTGAAAAAGAAAGGTATATTTCGCCTGTGTCTTGTGCTGATGCTTAGTTTAGCGCTAACCACAAAGGCAGGATTTGCAGCAAGAGATGTGCCTACTACGCTAACGCTTAAGGCTAGTGTAGTTCAGTTAGATTTAATCAACTCCTTGAGAGAAAAAGATATTACTGTTGGGGAATTAATGGAGTTAGTATTTCCAGAAGCTGCTGAACATCGGAAGAAATATTTGACAGCAGAACAACTGCAGAAATTAAATAGTATGCCAATGCCGTGGTCACAAACTGTTGACGCATCCGAAAATCTAAACAATGAAGTAAGCCCTGAATTCTTCTAACAACATCAATGCCTTCACTCAGTTGCCGGCTCAACAATTCATCACTGGGCTAGTTCGACTGTTGGCGGGATTATGTATGTGCCGTACCCATATATGAGTGTTATATCAATACTTGAAGACGAAAATTTAAGAATTGTGTCTTTGGAAGTTGATCAAGGATTTGGTGTATATGGTGTACTGGCATACGGAACGTATTCAGCTGTTAGACAAAAGCTATATATGCATACCGGATTATTCCAGGGAACGTTCCCTAACGGTAATTCATACCATAGTGTTCTTTCAGTACCGATTTGGGTAAACTGATATATATAGTAATAGTAATTTGATCCCGCTAATCATAGTAGTTCGAAAGCTGAGGGTTTGCTGGCCAGGCCGTAATCCCTCAGCTTATCCTATTGAGCTGGGACGTGAAGATTGTGAGGTCGGTTAATATAATTTGCTTCGTTATGTTGGTGCTTTTTTTAGCAGGTGGGTGCGGCAATTACGCTGCCAATGACCTGCCGAGCACCGAGCAGGTAATTGAAGAAATTCAGCGTGCAGGTGAAGCAGCATCGACTATTTTTGCCGAAGTAGAAGAGACAATAATGCAAGATAACAAACTTCAGCTTAGTTTGAATTATACAATGTGGCGCAAGAATGATAATGTTCGGATTGAGGGGTCAATTCCTGATCTTGGGAGAGCAGTGCAGGTTTTTGAGAACAACAGGTTGTCGGTTTATGTGGAAGAAAGAGGTGTGATCTATGTCTATAATCAAAGTGCTAATCAGGAGCGGCAAAGCAATAATGTAAGCTCGATAAGTTTTAGTGTGAGTGAAGAAAATATCCTGCAAATGATGCGAGGATTAGGGAGTTTATTCGAAGTGTCCGTTATAAGATTCGAAGACGTCAATAATGAAAGAGTTGTGTTTTTAGGACTGCGACCAGTAAATGCAACGCATGAAAGTCGATTTACCTGGTGGGTTGACATGGACACCTGGTTTCCAATAAAAAGAGAATTTTCTCTGAAAAACTATGTGCGCTCTGTAAGCTATGCCAATTTAAAAATTAACGAATCACTGGACGAATCCCTGTTCAAGTTGAATGTCCCCTCAGATGTGCAAATAATCAATGCATTGCCCGATGCAGGGTTTTTGCCAAATGTTGGGGCGGGTGAATAAGCTGACCTATAGAAAAGAGGTGAGTAGCCCCGAGGATTCACCTCGAGGCCCTCTCAGAACCGGACGTGAACCTCTCATTGTTTAATTCGCAAGACCGCTTAGTTTGGTTTTGTAGGCCATTCCGTAATAACTTGAGAGTCAAAAGTTCTCAGCCTAAATATTACCATTTAGGCTATGTTTTCTTTGAAAACCAAAGCAACGTTCTTGACAAGTTTGCCGTCAGGTTGCGACCGGCATCCAACACAGCAATGCCTTCAGGGGTTCAATGATTTTGGTTGTACGCCCCATTAAATACAGGGAACGGGACCCGTGGGATCGGCTCATGAAAGAGCATCATTACCTGGGGTTCAAGCATTTAGTCGGCGAGTCCATCCGCTATGCCGCGCTGTTGGACGACAGCTGGGTCGGGCTTTTGGGCTTTTGCAGCGGCACTTTTACCAGCGCATCCCGAGATCAGTGGATCGGCTGGAGTATCCCGCAAAGGTTGCAAAGGCTAAAATATATTGTCAACAATTCACGCTTTCTGATCCTGCCAGGCATACAGGTTCCCAATCTGGCCTCCAAAATCCTGGCGCTGGCCTTTAAACGCATTTCGCAGGACTGGCAGGAAAAGTACAGCCACCCGGTACTGCTGGCCGAAACCTTTGTGGACCACACCCTCTTTCGCGGTAGCTGCTACTGCGGGGCAGGGTTTATCCCTTGGGTAAAAACCAGGGCTTTCGGCGCAGCAACGGAAAGTACTATCCCCATGGCCAGAGCAAAACCCACCTGGTCAGGCCTTTGTACAACGATTCCGTAAGGCAGTTAAGCGCTGCCTTTCCCACTCCCTTTATGCTGTCGGAACCGAACAGCCTGCGTTGTTGGACGCAAACCGGCTTAAAATCCAGGAACTCATCTCGCACATGGAAACCGTACCCGACCCCAGAAATCCCTGCGGGGTACGCTTCCGGTTTAGCACCCCCTTGTCTCTCCTTGTTCTGGCCGCCCTTTTGGGACTTAGAAGCTTTCTGCAGATCAGCCGGATGGTAGAAGTGTTGCCCCAAAAGCCCCTGCAGGAACTGGGCTGTATGAAAAGGCGTGTCTACCTGCCGCCGAGGCGTTTGTTCCATATTTCTATTATAAAGCAGCAGGCCAGAAAAAGTCATTACATTTTTCTTTATCCTGCTGTCGCTTTAGCCCAGCCCGTTTGTCTGGCGGTAGCCTATGGCTTCCGCCAGATGGCGGGAGGTGATTTGTTCACTGCCGTCAAGGTCGGCGATAGTGCGCGCCACTTTCAGGATACGGTCATAGGCGCGGGCGCTTAAGTTAAGTCTCTGGAAGGCGTGGCGCATCAGATCGCGTCCTGCCGCATCTAATCGACAGCATTCTTCAACTTGCCGCGGCCCCATCTGACCATTATGCGTAATCACCTCTTGAGCGAAGCGCTGGCGTTGCCTGACCCGGGCGGCCTCTACTCGCTTTTTGATTTCCCGGGACGCTTCGGCCGCTTCGGTACGGGTAACTTCTTCAAAGCGTAGGCGCGGCACCTCTACAAACAGGTCAAAGCGGTCAAGTAGTGGGCCGGACAGCTTAAAAATCCGGTCCTGTTAAGAGGACGCCGCTAAATACTTCTGTTGCGGAACCGGTCATGTACAAATGATTATCTTCGCGCCAATGGATTTCAAGGGAGCCGCCCGGCAGATGCAGCGTCGCCTCACGTGCGAGATGCCCATTTAGTACGCCCGCCACAAGTACGGCACAGGCACCGGAACCGCAAGCCAACGTAGCTCCGGCTCCCCTCTCCCAAACGCGAAAAAAGGCCTCTCCTCCTGAAATTACCTGTACAAACTCTACATTTGTTTTCTTAGGAAATGCCGGATGAGTTTCAAGCGCCGGTCCCCACACTGCCAGCGGCACAGCGGCAAGGTCTGTAACAAAAATCACGCAATGAGGATTACCAATTGAGACGGCAGTCATTTGAAAACTTTCCCCCACAACACTAATTTCTTCTGCAACCGCATAGCGCCGCTCTCCTGTCAGCGGCACAAGGTCACTATCTAAAATAGGCTCTCCCATATCAACCTCTACCGCAGAAACTAGCTTACCGTCTAATCGCAAACGGAGGAACTTAACGCTTTGGGACATTTCCACCGAAATGACAGTGTTATGTGTCAAACCTTTTTCATATAAATATTTCCCGACGCAACGCAGCAAATTGCCGCACATTTCCGCCTCGCTCCCGTCAGAGTTAAAAATTCGCACACGAAACGCCGCTTTTTGCGAAAGCTGCAACAACGCCAAGCCATCGGCGCCGATGCCAAAGTTCCGGTGGCACAGCGAGCGCGCCAGATTGTTGAGATTTTTAAGTCTCAAATCAAAGTCTTCCACCACGATAAAGTCATTGCCCAAACCATGCATCTTAGTAAATTTCACGTCACAACCTCCTAGCACAAACTTCTTAAGCGACTGCTCCCAACTCCCCTGCCTAGCGACCACCTCTGCTAATAGTAAGTGTAAAGTTTTTTGTAAGGATTTTGGCTGTCAGGACGCAGCAAAAGGTACTGGTCCTTAATGAGGCTTTCAAAATCCTGCGAGAATATACTGCAGTATTCACGGAGATAATCGGCTATTTCCCCTTTTTCCTCGTCTGTCGCAACCGTTTTCACCACCTGCTCGGGAAGATTCGGCAGTTCAAGATGATTTCTTATCAATATTTTACCCCCATGCATGCCTGTTCCGCAAAAATTTCCCACAGAATCTCTGTCTACGCCGATACCTAACACTATCAAGATCCCGCCGGCGAGATATTCACCCAAGAAGCTGCCGGCAGATCCTCCGACGATGATTACCGGCTTTTTATCCTTATGCTGCTTCATATGAATGCCGGTGCGGTATCCCGAATTACCCCGCACATAAATTTTCCCGCCCCTCATTCCATAGCCAGGGGCATCGCCGACGTTTCCGTGTATAATTATAGCTCCGTCATTCATCGTATCGCCTACCGCGTCCTGCGCATTGCCATGAACAATTATGCTGCCTCCATCAAGATAGGCTCCCATGGCATTTCCCGGGGTACCATGAATTGTAAGAACTTTGCCTTTAAGCCCGCAACCTAAATAACGCTGACCCATGCAACCGCATATCGTAACATCTTCATTCATCCCGCGAATTTTATCATTGAGTTGCCTGAAATGCATCTTCCCCGCATCTATGATTGTCAAATCTGCACACCTCCCACTTCCCTTGCCCATCATCGCCCTAATTTACACCAGCAGCCCCAATAAGCATTACTTCAACGTTCTTTTACTTCCTGTATAAATTATACGCCCGCATGTTTGATCCCAAAATCTCTAACTCCTTTTCATTCAGGCTGACTCCTCTTAGCATAAGCCGGTTACCCCTTAAGCTTTCAATGGAATTTATGCCCATGCCGCCCATCATTTCCTTTATTTCATGCTCCCAAGCCGTCACAAGGTTGACCAGTCGCTTGTAACCAATCTCAGGGTTGAGCCTTTTTACAAGCTGAGGTGACTGAGTCGCTATACCCCAATTGCATTTACCTGTCTGGCAGCTTCTGCACAGATGACAACCAAGCGCGAGCAAAGCGGCAGTCCCAATGTAGACAGCATCCGCTCCTAAAGCGATCGCCTTAATCAAGTCGCTGCTTGTTCTGATGCTTCCCGCAGCCACTATTGAAACCCAGTCCCTGATGCCTTCATCGCGAAGCCTTTGATCGACAGCAGCGAGCGCAAGCTCAATGGGAATGCCTACATTATCCCTTATTCTTGTTGGAGCCGCTCCCGTACCACCGCGAAAGCCGTCGATCGCGATAATATCCGCCCCGCTTCTAGCTATGCCGCTTGCGATCGCAGCCACATTGTGCACCGCCGCAATTTTAACTATGATAGGTTTCTCATAGTTTGTCGCCTCTTTTAAAGAAAACACGAGCTGACGCAAGTCCTCAATGGAATAGATATCATGATGAGGTGCGGGAGAGACAGCATCGGTACCTTCTGGAATCATGCGTGTCTTTGAGATATCGCCCACTATCTTTGTTCCGGGCAGATGCCCGCCTATGCCTGGCTTTGCACCTTGACCCATCTTGATTTCTATCGCCGCCGCACTTTTGAGATACTCCACATGAACGCCAAACCTTCCCGAGGCGACTTGAACTATTGTGTTTTTCCCGTATGTGTAGAAATCCTCGTGAAGCCCTCCCTCTCCTGTATTGTAGAAAGTCGCAAGTTCTTTGGATGCGCGCGCAAGGCTCTCATGAGCGTTGTAGCTTATCGAGCCGTAACTCATCGCAGAAAACATTATTGGCACACTTAACTTGAGCTGTGCAGGCAAGTTATTGATCAGATTTCCCTGTTCATCCCTCTTGATCTCTGATGGTCTTGCACCTAAAAAGACACGCGTTTCCATAGGCTCCCGCAAAGGATCTATAGATGGATTCGTCACTTGGGACGCGTTGATGAGTATCTTATCAGAATATACAGGGTACTTCTCAGGATTACCCATGCTTGAGAGAAGAACACCGCCTGTTGCTGATTGGCGATAAATCTCCTGAATGATGCTCCCGCTCCAGTTCGCATTCTGTCTGAACGTATGGTCCGTCTTGACAATTTTAAGGGCCCTTACCGGACAAATGGCAACACAGCGGTGGCAGTTTACGCATTTAGCTTCATCTGCCGACATTTTGTCCTCTTTTTCAAGATGGACATGCACCTCATAGGCGCATTGTTTCTCACACAATCTACAGACTGTGCACCTAGCCGTATTTCGTACTATTTCATATTCGGGATATAAAAAATTTATTGCCATGCCTGATCACTTCCGTTCAGCGTAACGATAACGGCTTCCCCGCCCTTAGGTGACCACACCCTGTCGGGTGCCGGCTCAATCGCCATAATGGCACATTCCTCGCTAGCAAAATAAACCATCTCATCTTTTTCCGCAGCAATCATCGATCTGAGTTTGAGCCGATCGTTTAGAGCCATCAAGCCGCCTTCAAAACCGACTAGAATTGAAAACGGACCTGTGATAAGTTGCGAAGCAAAAAGGTTTCTCAAGTACTCATATTTTGCCTGAGCACGAGGATCCATTCTGTCGATCGTTTGCCAAAAAGGAGCAGCAAATACAGAGGCAACCTCGCTCATCGTTAAACCGATCTTGCGGTTCAGATAATCAACCATATAAGTTATAACCTCAGTATCGGTAAGCAGGGTGCACTTGTACCCATACATCTCAATCGCCCGGCGATTAGCGTCATACGAGGAAATCTCACCGTTATGCACAACCGAAAACCCAAGCATCGCGAATGGATGCGCACCTCCCCACCAACCGGGAGTATTTGTCGGATATCTGCCATGAGCTGTCCAAGAATATCCCGCATACTCGTCCAAGCGATAAAATTCGCCGACATCCTCAGGAAAGCCCACAGCTTTAAAAACACCCATGTCCTTTCCGCACGAAAAAATATATGCGCCGCTCAACTTCGTGTTAGCTTCGATCATGACCCGCGCAACAAATTCCTTTTCGTCAAGCTGGCTCTCGGAAAGCTTCACAAGCAAAGGGAGTGCGAAATACCTTAAAATAAGTGGTTCACCTGTGATCTTCGGTGTTTTTTTAGTGGGTATCTTCGCTAGATTTATGATATCGAAATTTTCCTCCAAGAGTTTTTCACATTTTTTCTTCGCCGCTAGACTATCGTAGAAAACATGCAGCGCATAATAATCCTTATATTCCGGATAAATTCCGTATCCTGCAAAACCACCTCCCAAACCGTTGCTGCGGTCATGCATCATAGCGATTGAGCGGACTATCTTATCTCCGCATACCCTTTCACCCGATTTTGAAAATATGCCCGAGATCGCGCAACCTGAAGGAATCCTGATCTGACCTTCTTTAAGCACTTCAAAAACTCCCCTGCAAACAATAAAATAGGCGCATGCCCAAAGGTTAGCATTCACGCAAAACTGAATGAATAACTAACTTTTAAGCAAACGCCTTTGTTTACTACTAACAGTATACACAATTACTTAAACTTTGTTAAGAGGTTTTTCTCAGGAACTTTTTGCTTTTTAGAACTGGCAAAATCTTTTTGAATCAGCTATTGCAAACTTCACTGCTCTGATTTATAATTGAAACAACAGCGAGCGGGTACAATGTTGTACCGGGCAGTGACGCCTAATTCAGAGATTTTCTCTGTATTGAGGCGTTTTTTGTTTACGGGGGAGGTGGCTTATGAATAGTGTCAGAGTTTCCATCAGCTCAGATTCTATCGCAATCAGAAAAGAGATTGGCTCTATCCTGGCAGTGGCAGGCTATATGGTTGTTAAAGAAGCAGGCAACGGACCGGGAGTGCTCCGCCTAATTCAAGGGCTGCAACCTGATGTAGCTGTGGTGGACATCGATAGCCAACAAGGAATGCTAACAGCTCAACTATTGGAGGAGGATGGTCAAATTGGTTTGGTGTTGTTAAGTGCTTATCCCCGTATCAAACAGAAATCAACTATCTCTGGCCAGATCCAGAAGCCTGTTAATGAGACGGCACTGTTGACAGCGGTAGAATTCGCTGCGGCTGGCATATGCAGGCTGCGGAAATTATCAGATGACCTGGCGAAAACTAAGGAAACTCTGGAAACACGAAAGGTTGTTGAGAAGGCGAAAGGAATCCTGATGGAGTCACACGGATGTTCGGAAAATGATGCTTTCAGGATTATTCAACAGCAAAGCATGAATTTAGGTTTTGCTATGGTTGAGACAGGCTTTGCCAGAGCAAAAAACGCAGTTAATATCCTTTCCAAAAATTTTGTTGTTTTTGCAGTTTCGTCATTGGGCTTCCTGTTCCTCGGATTTGGCCTGATGTTTGGTGACGGCAACTCCATCTTTGGAACAAATGGGCTTTTTTTTCTGAGCGGAGCCGATAACTCTCCGGCAACCGGCGATGCCTACCAGGGTGTATATTCAGCCCTTTCCTGGGCCGGAGTGCCTTTGATGGCCAAATTTTTCTTCCAGCTTGTCTTTGCCGGGACAGCTGCCACTATTGTTTCCGGAGCGGTGGCTGAACGCATAAAATACAAATCCTTTAAATGACTATTTGATTAGCTCAGGATAGGTAACCACCCTGCTTGTCACGCAGCAGTGAACAAGACGATTAAACAACTGTCCTTTAAACATTCGTCTATTAAACCTATAACAGTATTCTCCCAGA
>JAGXTN010000121.1 GCA_018333455.1 Dethiobacter sp.
TTATGGCTGAGGTGTACGTGCTAAAGAAAGAGGAAGGCGGCCGCCATACGCCGTTTTTCCAAGGATATCGTCCGCAGTTTTATTTGCGCACTACCGACGTGACGGGTGTAACGACTCTGCCGGAGGGCGTGGAAATGATTATGCCGGGAGATAATGTGCAGATGATGATTGAGCTGATTACTCCGATCGCCCTAGAAGAAGGTTTGCGCTTCGCCATTCGTGAAGGCGGCCGCACTGTAGGCGCCGGCGTTGTTACCAGCATTTTGAAGTAAGCAGTCTGTAGCAATGACGCAGAAGGTTGCGGACGATAGTCCGGGAATTTTTGCCGAGTAGTCTGAAAATCAGGCGAACTAAGGAGGTAATACTATGGCAAAGCAGAAAATCAGGATCCGCCTCAAGGCGTTTGACCATCAGATTCTTGACCAGTCCTCCAGTAAAATTGTGGAAACGGCTAAGCGGACTGGCGCAGAAGTCTCCGGTCCCATTCCCCTGCCGACGGAAAAAAGTATTTATACTGTTATCCGGGCACCCCACAAATACAAAGACTCCCGCGAGCAGTTTGAGATGCGGACACATAAACGTTTGATCGATATTCTGGAGCCGACACCAAAGACGATTGATGCATTGATGCGGCTCGATTTGCCGGCCGGCGTAGATATTGAGATTAAACTGTAAATAGGGTGGGAGATTATCTTTAAGGAGGTGCAAGTGGTGCAAAAAGCGATTTTAGGCAAAAAACTTGGTATGACTCAGGTGTTTACCGCAGAAGGGCAGCTAATTCCTGTTACTGTAATCGAGGCTGGCCCCTGTGTGGTGGTTCAGAAGAAAACTGCCGAAACTGACGGCTATGAAGCGATTCAGGTTGGCTTCGGAGCCATTAAGCATAAGCATCTGACTAAAGCTATGGGCGGCCATTTCAAGAAGGCTGCCGTAGAAGCAAAAAAATATGTTCGCGAATTCCGCCTTGCTGATACTGCTTCCTATGAGGTGGGACTCGAATTGAAGGCAGATTTATTTGCGGAAGGTGAATGGATCGATGTGACCGGAGTTACCCGGGGCAAGGGTTTTGCCGGCTCGATTAAACGCCACGGCAATAGCCGGGGACCAACAACCCACGGTTCCCACTATCACCGCGGACCAGGTTCAATGGGTTCTGTCGATCCGGCTCGTGTCTTCAAAGGCCGTCCGTTGCCCGGCCGGATGGGCGGAGAGCAAGTAACCGTTCAGAAACTGCAGATTGTTAGGGTAGATATTGAGCGTAACCTGCTTTTAGTGCGCGGTGCCGTACCTGGCGCCAGCGGCGGCATAGTAACAGTTAAAAATACTGTGAAGGCCGTAAAAGGAGCTAAGTAAGATACTCAGTGGATGTTTGCTTGAAAGGAGGATTTATGATGCCGAAAGTTGCTTTATATAATACTGCGGGCGAACAGGTTGGCGAAATTGAACTTAACGATGCGGTATTTGCCGCAAAAGTTAATGAAGGCGCGATGCATCAAGCTGTTCTAGCCTATTTGGCCAACCAACGCTTGGGTACTGCTAAGACTAAAACTCGGATGGAAGTCAGAGGCGGTGGGCGCAAGCCCTGGCGGCAAAAGGGAACAGGCCGTGCACGTCATGGCTCGATTCGTTCCCCGATTTGGCGTGGTGGCGGAATCACTTTTGGTCCTACCGGCCAGCAGAATTTCAAGCAAGTTATGCCGAGGAAAATTAAAAGACTGGCGCTTAAGTCGGCGCTTACAGTAAAAGTAAATGACGGTTCGTTAATTATTTTAGACGAGCTGACGATGGATCTCCCGAAAACAAAAGAGATGGTGGGCGTATTGGGGAATCTGAAGACAGGCCGCAAGGTGCTGATCGTCACTGAAGCGACGCAGGAGAACGTGGTTAAGTCGGCACGGAATATTCCTGGCGTTAAGACTACCAATGCGAATCAGCTCAACGTCTATGACATCCTAAACACCGATAACCTTGTAATCACACGTGATGCCGTGACTCGGGTAGAGGAGGTGTTCGCATGATTCGGGACGCAAGAGAGATTATCAAAAAGCCGCTGATTTCCGAGAAAAGCACCAGCATGATGGAAGAGCTGAAGTATGCCTTTCAGGTAGATCCAAAGGCTAATAAAGTTGAGATCAAGAAGGCTGTTGAGGAAATCTTTAAAGTGAAAGTTAAAGATGTGAACACCATTCGTGTCAGCGGCAAAGTGAAGCGGATGGGTGCGTATACCGGCCGCCGCCCTAACTGGAAAAAAGCGATCGTTACACTTGAAGAGGGCAGTAAGCCAATCGAAATATTTGAAGGCCTCTAAACCCAGGAAGGAGGGAAAAGAACCATGGCAATAAAAAAGTTTGTTCCCACCTCTCCGGGACGCCGCTTTATGACCGTCAGAACATTTCAGGAAATTACTACTACCGAACCTGAAAAATCACTGCTGGAGCCGCTGAAGAAGAAGGCGGGCCGCAACGCCCAAGGTCGGATTACAGTGCGCCACCAAGGTGGCGGGCATAAGCGTAAGTACCGGATTATTGATTTTAAGCGTGACAAAGTGGGCGTTCCCGCAAAGGTCGCCACTATTGAGTACGACCCGAACCGCTCTGCAAACATTGCTTTGCTGCACTACGCTGATGGGGAAAAGCGTTACATCCTGGCTCCTGTGGGGGTGACAGTCGGTACGGAGATCTTAGCGGGTGCAGGTGCGGACATTAAGCCGGGCAACGCCATGCCGCTCAAAGCGATTCCCGTGGGTACGCTGATTCACAATATTGAGCTTAAAGTAGGTAAAGGCGGCCAAATGGTGCGTTCCGCCGGCGCCTCCGCCCAGTTAATGGCTAAAGAGGGCAAGTATGCGCACGTGCGCCTTCCATCGGGCGAGGTTCGCTTGATTTCCCTGGAATGCCTTGCTACCATCGGCCAAGTGGGAAACCTGGAGCATGAAAATATTACTGTGGGTAAAGCCGGACGTTCCCGCTGGTTGGGCAAGCGACCGACCGTCCGCGGTGTGGTAATGAACCCGGTTGATCATCCGCACGGCGGCGGCGAGGGCAAGGCGCCCATCGGCCGTAAAAGCCCGGTCACGCCTTGGGGTAAGCCGACGCTTGGCTATAAGACTAGGCAAAAGAATAAAAAGTCCGACCAGTATATTCTTAAGCGTCGGAATACGAAGTAGATGTACCGAAAGGAGGTCGCAAAGACTTGTCTAGGTCTCTGAAGAAAGGCCCCTATATTGATGCGAAGCTGTTGGCAAGAATCCAGCAGATGAATGAAAAGAACGAGAAAAAAGTAATCAAAACATGGTCGCGTCGCTCCACCATCTTTCCGGAAATGGTGGGTCACACGCTGGCAGTTCATGACGGCAGGAAGCATGTACCTGTGTATGTAACCGAGGATATGGTGGGACACAAGCTGGGAGAATTTTCGCCAACTCGTACGTTCCGCGGCCATAGCGGCCATACCGAACGGTCCACATCGCTGAAATAGGAGGTATTTCCGTGGAAGCAAGAGCTGTTGCTAAGTATATCAGAATGTCCCCGCGGAAGGCCCGCCTTGTGGTGGACCTAATCCGCGGGAAGAATGCTAAAGAAGCGTTGACTCTTTTAAAATTGACACCCAATAAGCCGGCAGAGCCCATCTATAAGGCACTCCATTCGGCCATGGCTAATGCAGAAAACAATTTTGAGATGAAGCGAGACGATCTTTATGTGGCGCAGGTGTTTGTTGACCAAGGTCCGGTTCTGAAGCGTTTCCGCCCACGCGCGCGTGGCGTCGCCAGCAGAATTCGCAAGCCGACCAGTCACATTACCATCATCCTCAAAGAACAGAAGGAGGGATAAATACGTGGGTCAGAAGGTTAGTCCTGTTGGTTTCAGGCTCGGAATCATCCGTGACTGGGAAGCCAAATGGTATGCCGATAAAAACTATACGGAGCTGTTGCACGAAGATTTGCAGATTCGTAAAGTTGTTGCGAAGCACCTGGATAATGCCGGTGTCTCCCGCGTGGAGATCGAGCGCGCTGCCAACCGCATTCGTATTTCTGTTCATACTGCCAAACCCGGGATCGTGATTGGCAAAGGCGGTGCTGGTGTAGATGAGTTGCGCAGGAAGCTGGAGAAGTTTACCGGGAAACAGGTGCACATCAACATTATTGAAATCAAAGTTCCGGAAATGGACGCCTATCTGGTAGCAGAGAGCATCGCTACTCAGCTTACCAAGCGGATTGCCTTTCGCCGCGCGATGAAGCAGTCTGTATTTCGTACCATGCGTTCCGGTGCTAAGGGAATCAAGGTAATGGTGTCCGGTCGTCTTGGCGGAGCAGAGATTGCCCGGAGAGAGGCGTACCATGAAGGTTCTGTGCCCCTGCAAACATTGCGCGCCAATATCGACTATGGGTTTGTGGAAGCCCACACCACTTATGGTCGGATCGGTGTGAAAGTTTGGATTTACAAAGGGGAGGTTCTCCCAACCAAGCAGAAGAACTCGGGAGGAGGGGACCAAAATGTTAGTTCCAAAGAGAGTTAAATTCCGTAGGCAGCACCGCGGCCGCATGAAGGGCAAGGCCCAGGTCGGTAACCAAGTGGCTTTTGGAGAATTTGGCATGCAGGCCATGGAGCCCGCCTGGATAACTAATCAGCAGATTGAGGCGGCCCGGATTGCCATGACTCGCTACATCAAGCGGGGCGGTAAAGTATGGATTAAAATCTTTCCTGATAAGCCGGTGACAGCCAAGCCTGCTGAGACTAGGATGGGCAGCGGCAAAGGTTCCCCGGAACACTGGGTAGCGGTGGTAAAACCTGGCCGGGTGCTATTTGAACTGGCCGGTGTTTCTGAAGAAATAGCACGGGAAGCCATGCGTCTTGCCTCAAGCAAACTCCCAATCAAGACCAAGTTTGTAACGCGCGCGGAGACAGGTGGTGAAAGCCATGAAAGCTAACGAGTTAAAAGATTTTAGTGACGTGGAACTGGTGGGCAAGCTGTCTGAGTTAAAGGAAGAGCTTTTTAATCTGCGCTTTCAAATGGCTACCGGACAATTGGAAAATCATATGAGAATCCGGGAAGTCCGCAAGAGTATCGCGCGGGTTAAAACTATCCAGCGTCAACGTGAACTGAATTACTAGAAAAAAAAGCAGTCTGCTTTTTTAGACGCAAGCGTATCCGAAAGGAGGCAAAGCTCTTGGAGCGAAGCAGCAATCGTAAAGACAGAATCGGTCTGGTTGTCAGTAACAAAATGGACAAAACGGCCGTCGTCTCCGTAGAAAGGACCACTCGTCATCCCCTTTACGGGAAGATTATCCGTGTGACAAAAAAATATAAGGTCCACGACCCTGAAAACGCCTGCACCATCGGCGATAAAGTGCGGATTATGGAGACAAGGCCCCTTAGTAAGGACAAAAGATGGCGCTTAGTCGAAATCTTAGAGAAATCACAGCTTTAATAGTATGAGGTCGGAGGTCAGAGGTCAGAGTGCCAGGCCGGAAACCGGAAGTCAGAGGTCAGACTCGATAATAGCGACGAACTGTCTATCCCGTGTGGAATCCCGATATCCGTATCTGACATCCGATAGCTGATATCTGACATCTAGTTTCTGACATCTGTTTGTGAAGGAGGTTTGACGATGATTCAGACCCAGACATACCTGAATGTTGCAGATAACTCCGGCGCCAAAAAAATTATGTGCATCCGCGTACTTGGCGGATCTACCCGGAGAGTCGGTAATATCGGGGACGTTATCGTGGCTTCCGTTAAAGAAGCAACACCCGGCGGAGTTGTCAAAAAAGGGGATGTAGTGAAAGCCGTCATCGTCCGTTCCTGCAGTGGTTTGCGGCGCGGCGACGGTTCTTACATCAAATTTGACGAAAATGCTGCAGTATTGATTAACGACCAGAGAAATCCGCGCGGTACACGTATTTTCGGACCGGTTGCACGGGAATTGCGTGACAAGGACTTTATGAAAATCGTGTCACTGGCACCCGAAGTGATTTAAGCGCCAAGGAGGTGCAATATTGAAAGTGGCTAAA
>JAGXTN010000160.1 GCA_018333455.1 Dethiobacter sp.
GCGTAACCAGCAATACTCTTGCAAAACTAACAACAAAAAACGCTGTTATCATAAGAATGCTATACACCATGACATACACCGGTTCTTGCAATTGTTGTGTCAGTAAAGCCCTGTAAATATATACTGGTAAGAATTGACTTTGTGGCGGGATATTAGGTACATCCAAGGCTACTAATGTCGTAATCATCACTTCAACTGCTATCACAACAGCGAAACCGCCCCACCAAGAAAGCTCGCCGACTGGGAGGAAGAAGAAGTGTTTAGCTTTGGTTTTTCCTAAATTGTCCTGTGGAGATGACCCGGTTTTTGCGGCCCATATTCCGGCCTTTTGTCCAAGAAATTCTGGGATAATAATCAGTAGAAAAACAAGCAACAGAAGTACCCCTACAAATAGAAACACCTGACCTATTATATCCATAAGAAAGCAACACTCCTAAATATAATTAATACATTCACAGGCTACCCTACTAAGCCAAGGCAGCCTGTGAACCATTGTGTTTTTGCCATTTTGCACCTCAAAATGTGGTCTGTTTGGGGCAAGACAGACCCATGAAAAGAGTTATTAGCCTTCTCAGTTTAAACCTTTTCGAGTTCTCTCCCGTCTTATGTCTTGGAGAAAAGTTATAAAGTCTTCGATGTTCTTTCGGTTTTGAAACAACGAGAGACTGATACCTGAACTACCTGTAGAAGAACGTGTGCGTAACGCAACTACATCCAGACCCATGGTAAAACTATAACAATCCACATCATGGCCTTCACCATTCGGGCCAGCTTCAATCATTATCCAAAAAAATGGTTCCGTACAGCCGGCTATAAACGTTGGCAATTTTTTTTCCAAACCCTCTTCTATCCTTTCGAGTAGTACATCTATATCAAAAGAATATATCTCGGGACTCCATGCCTCATCATACTTTTCGGGGATAACACTGATTGCACCAAAAGGTGTATTAAACCGAATAGTCAGTGCATTTACAAGACAACAGTAACTCATATCTATACTTAACCCTGACCTTTCTTCTGTATCTCGTATGTGTATCTCTAAACTATTGTTCGTCAAAATAAAACACCCCCAAAAATATGCATTGTGCATTTAGAATATGGTTGCGAGATTTCTCATTTCCCGCAACCATATCAACCTGTTACACTAGATTAATGTTTCTGATTAATTTTTCCCGTGCAAAAACTTTTTCTAACTTTGGGTTTTGTGGTCTTACCAGTTCCAATTGTGAGGAATCCATCTATCTACTGTCCGGGTCATTTTATTGTGAATGTTAACATTATCCATTACGGTGATAAGTGTTCTTGAAGTTCTGTCGATAACAACGGCCATTCTTAACCCGGCGTGAAAAACAACCCTTCGCCCAGTACCAGTGTCCACAAACCGCTGACCTGAGACTAACACTGTAACTATATTAGCAATTCCAGTGGCAATTGGGATACCCTTATTAATAAATCTTTTAACAAAGCTATCAACAAAATGCGGGGACAAAGTAACTCCCGCAAGGCCAACTTTCACCAACGCTATCGGGAGAAGTTTCCAAATCGGATTTACTTCTGCAAGCAACATTATTTGCCCGTTCATCATTGCCACGGAAAAATCTTTAAAGGGAACAGCTTCGAAACCATCTTCAGTTGGCAATAAAATGGCGTCGCCTTGTCTCTCAACGGCCACTTTTTGACCGTCAACTGAAAGTGCGTAGGCAGGAACCGCAAAGGGAATGTCTGCATAGCCTTCTTCAGTTTCATACCTCAACACTGGCTGTCCGTCAATCACTTGTACTTCTGCATCAATGTACTGAATTTGTTGCTCGTTTTGCCTTTCTTGCCCCCTGCCATTCCTCTGCCCAGCGGCAACCGGAGTCAAAAAGGCAGACATTAACAGAACCACCGTCAACAACATCGACACAATACGGAATTTCTTCTTCATTGACTTCCACACTCCTTTAAATTATTTTTCCGGCAACCATTTCCACGCAATTTTTTCTTGGCTTTTAATTGGAAAAGGTTGCCTTCTCGTGAAGAATATACCATATCCACCTCTCGCGTCAATGCTATTATTGTAATATTTATGTTAATTTTGTGTTACCCGAGTCAATTTGCAATAAATGTTATTTTTACAGACGGGCCAACCCTGCAGCGCAGGTCAAGCCTCCTTCGCACACCTACCTACGATGAAGAACTATAATATTCAGCTTATGTCAATAAATAGTATTTATTTTGAATTGCCTCGAATGAATGTGCGTCAATAAAAAAGAGCCTTTGTTTCCGAGGAGACAAAGGCATTGATTTGAAATTTTCCCGGTTATAAAATGACTTACCAGTGAATTGCAGTGCGATTTTGCTGTTTTGCACTTCAAAACGGAACCCGTTACCTCGACATCTAATAGTGGGATGGAAATGCTCTTGTAAAACGGGGGCTTGTGTAGTTGTAAATCAACAATGTAACAAGTATTTTGACTCACCCTTTACTTTTTCTGCCCAATATTCAACATCATAGTGATATGCATATCTTGGTTCCTCTTTTAGCATTTGAGCAAAAGTGGATTTTTCAACTACCAATCTAGCTGCATTCATATCAAAACTATATTTTTTAACAAGGCTTTCAGCTACAATTCTTTTGAAATTATCGGCATCTTTTTTGGTAAAGCTTATTTTTCTTGTTGTACGTAAAGTCATGGTCTATCACACTCCCTTCGAAAGTTATACACTTAATGGCTTGATTTGTATGAAAAGATAATTGATTTTGTGTTGTCGGTGAATACGGCATAATCTCGGCATGAAATTGTTTTAGGTCAATACCGTCACCCCGCGCATTGCCTATAATTAGAGATATCTTGCCATCTGCAACATGACCAAATACATATTCGTGGTCACTATTTAAGTTGTGAAAGCTTGAAAGCAAAAGAGAATTTACTCCTATACGATTATTATACACAAATTCTGCCCATTTTTCATCTGGCAATGCAAATAATTTTCCGTTTATTTTTTTTATTTTTCTTAAATTTACTCTGTACTTTAGTACCAAAGGCAATAATGTATTATCATTTTTGCCATATGTTTGATTGCGTCTTCGCTCATTTATCTCGGCTTTAGTCTGCTTTTGCGCGAAACTTAAAGCTTGACCATAATTGGAAGTAGTATAAAAACCTTGTCCAAAATCAGTGTGTGGGTTGCAACAGTCAAATTGAATTCCTTTTATTATACTAGGTAAATGAGAAAGTACAGTTCCATGATACACGGCATGAGGAATAGTTTTCAATTCCTTCAATTCATTTTCTCCCTGATATTTAATTGTTTGTGTATAAAATTTGCCATCTATGACATTATTCCTGCTTATCAATAAAAAACATTTTACTAATCGGTGCAATACTTTAAAAAAAGGTTCTTTTCATTTTAAACTTGAAGAATTTGCGTTCTCAATACCCTGTGATTTTGGATGCGATTTCGGGTGTGATTTTGCTGTTTTGCACCTCAAAACGGAACCCGTTACCTAGTGAAGCAGATATTCTTAGAAAATACTATCCGATTGCTGAAAAAAATTATATCTGCTCATTATTGCCAGACAGGTCTTGGACGAGCATCGCATGTAAGGCACACACCCTTGGTTTAAAAAGATTGAAGTAACATGTGATTAAAGAAACGAGTTCAGTTTAAAGGAAAAGATAGTTATAACCCCTTCGATTCTAGTTATAAAGGCGGCATGATGCCTAACGGGTTCCGTTTTGAGGTGCGAACACTGAAATTGACATCGGAAATCGCATAGCTAATGTAAATGGATAATTCTCAACACAAAGTTATCAACCAAGAAAGAGCCTGTTTGCATATTTTTCCAATGCGAGGCTCTTTCTTATTAATTGTTCTGTTATTATATTCTTACATACTGTCCTTTTTGAACCTGTTACCAGTATTTGCATATATCGAACATATTAGTATAAATAAGAATAGGATGGGGATTATCAACATACTTATGGTGCTGAATCCAAGAATGCTTAAAATAACCCTAAGGATAAGGAGTAAAGCCACAGTAAATAGCATATTGCTGACAAATTTACATAGGGCGTCTAAATCATATTTCTCCATATCTTCTTGTTTAATTGTATTTACACCAGCAACAAGATTTGGTGATGGAATAAGGATGCTAGGTTTTTTAAAGCGAACAAAAAAACCTAATATTATTACGAAAACAACTAAAATAATTTGTAATAGCAAAATAGCACCCCCTTTCTTCTCAATCAATATGGTTACTTGTTGTTAATCTTATATTTTTTATATATTCGATGATGTACATAAATTAAAGGAACCAGCCCTATTGTGCTGGACAAAACGATAATAATCGGAGCGATTTTACTACCAAAAAATGCGAAAATAGCGGCCAAAATATAAGTGGAAGCGTAAACTATCCACATTAGGCCATTTCCCTTGTTATATGACTTTACATCAGATATTTCTTCCAGTTTAACTGGTGACATTGACCAAAAATGCATCGGTGTTTTCTTTTTTATAGAATATATTCCGATTCCTATGAAGATTGCAGCAAACACAAATAAAGGGACAGTAGAGTATGCTGATTTTCCCATTGTTCAAAACCTCCTGTAAATTCTAGTTAGAAAGACCAAGAATAAACGGCGAGTTTATATGCTTTTTCTGGTTTCGTCCCTTACGGATGCTACAACTACATATATGCCTAATATTACTGCAAGCCCAAGGATAACCTTCGGTATCCATACTAAATTCATTAAAATGCCTGCTGATATTAAAAAAAATATAATAGACAAAAACAAAAAAACTGTTGCCACGAACCGAAATCTTTCTCTCGTTTTCATTTTCTGGCGTTGTTTTGGGGTTGCTACGATATACATTGTCGTTAATAACGGGCCTTTCTCCTTAAAGGCAAAGAAAGCATATATTAGACAGGCAAATGCAATAACTGCATTAATCATGGCTGCAATCATTTAGCACACCTCCCCCTGAAATTATTTTAGTAGACGACCATTCCAGTACCCAATTGTGAATATGCTAACAAGAAAGCTGTCTTACAGTTTATGATTATATTGTAACTTGTTTCCACAACAAATCAAGCAATGTTCGCCTATTTAAAATAAATTATATCTTTCATAGTGAAGGTCTTTTCGGTAAGACCTAATCTTTGAGCGGGTGTAAGTTTCGTTGCCTCTTTTTTCCCATCTCTGTCCCTGCTCGAAGTCCAAGGATGGCAGAAATTATTGAATGTCCGCAATATGGTAAGTGCATACTGCCCATATTTAGGGTTAAAGTTGGCATATATATAAGATTTTCTATCACGGCGCGCTGTCAACAAAGGTCGCTCAAAAATGGATATTCTCCTGTGTATTTGTCCAAAGAATGATTTCAACACCTGCTGATTCACATTAACCATTGCGGTTGCCAAATCCCGATTACTCAGGTCTGAAACATCTGTAAGGCAGTGTATCGAACGAATACCTTCATCTATCGTAGGGATGGGGTGGTTAATGGGTGTGGTGGCCTTTTTTTTAAACCTTACTCCATCCACATCACTCCATTCGTAGAAGTTATGTGATGCCAGCTTAATTTCCAAGAACTTTCGGGCTGCCGTATAAAGGTTTACATTCTTCCGACCGTAATATTTTTGCCCCCAATCCAAAAGCTCTTTTGTGCACTTTATCCATTCTTTATAAGCCTCGGGTTTAGATTTTGTTTCGTCTATGGATGTTATAAAACAATGAGCATTGCCAAGGACAATTTCCTCTGCAAAAACCCTGAACAGGGCTGTTTTGATGGTATTATCGTCATCTGTGTTGAGCCACCACTTTTTTGCCTTAACCATTTCTCTGATGAGCCATAAATGTGCTATTACTGTATATGTTGAAGTGATATGCAGTCCGCCAACATATTGCTCTCTTCGCTTTATTGGTATTAGCTCATTTTCAACTTCTTTCTGCGTTTGTTTGTCAAGGGGGGTTGGGGGCTGAGGATATACTGA
>JAGXTN010000058.1 GCA_018333455.1 Dethiobacter sp.
AGTATCTGGAAACTCTTAACGAGCAACCAGTAGTGGTGTTGGGTACGCCAAAGATGTACAGGTTTGACGGATGTTCTTTCGTCGCCTAGAATCTTGAAGCTCTCCATTTCAATGGAGAGTAGTTCACTTAGCCCATTTGGCCAGTCAGGTAAGCTTCTGTGCGGTCGTCTTTGGCGACAATAAACATCTCGGCGGTGGGGCCGGCTTCCACCAGTTCGCCGTTTAAAACAAAGGCTGTCTGTTGAGAGATGCGGGCGGCTTGCTGCATGTTGTGGGTGACAATAATCACCGTATAGTCTTCTCTAAGCTCTTTAATAAGTTCTTCAATGCGCATGGTGCTGACCGGGTCTAAAGAGGCACACGGTTCGTCCATGAGAAAAACGGTAGGTTCTATGGCCAGAGCGCGGGCAATGCAGAGGCGCTGCTGCTGGCCTCCGGAGAGCATGATGCCGGGGCGGTTAAGGCTGTCCTTGACTTCTTCCCAAAGCGCAGCTTTACGAAGGCAGGCTTCCACACGTTCTGTAGCCGCGCGGCCGCAGGCTAGGCCGTGTAAGCGCAGACCGGCGGCGACATTCTCAAAAATGGAGAGGTGGGGGAAGGGGTTTGGCTTCTGAAAAATCATGCCCACACGCCGGCGCAGTTCTACCGGGTCAACATTGGCGTCAAGGATATTTTGCGTGCCCACCGTGATTTTCCCGTGAATTGTCGCATTGGAATATAAATCATGCAAACGGTTGATGCAACGGAGCAGGGTGGTTTTGCCGCAGCCAGAGGGGCCGATTAAGGCGGTTACTTCCTTAGGACGGGCGTGCAGAGAGACATTTTTGAGGACTTGGTGCCGTCCAAACCAAACGGATAAGTTTTCAACAGCAATACTTTGTGTCATCTTAATGCCTCCTGTTTCTGAACACAACAAATAGTTGTGCAGTAACATTTAAGATTAAAATAGTTGCCACCAGCACCAAGGCGGCTCCCCAAGCTTGTTCCTGCCAGTCGGGAAAAGGGGATGAGGCGTAATTATAAATTAGCACCGGCAGTGAGGCAGACGTCTGATTTAGGTTTTCCAGCCAGAAACGGCTGGTGAGGGCGGTGAGCAGCACAGGCGCCGTTTGGCCGGCCGCCAGCGCCACAGCTAGCATGATGCCTACGACCAGCCCCCCGGTAGCGGCAGGCAGAATCAGCATCAGGACAGTCTGTTTTTTGCTGGCGCCAAGCGCCAGCGAAGCTTCCCGCAAACTGCCCGGCACCAGACGCAGCATTTCTTCGGCTGAAAGGGTGATGACGGGGATCATCATCACTGCCAGGGCGATGCCCCCTGCCAAGGCAGAATAGTTTCCCGTGCGCAGCACGAGTACGGTAAAGACAAACAGGCCGATAATCAGGGAGGGGACGCCGGTTAAAACTCTATTGGCGAAACGGGTTGCCGCGGCAAGTCTGGTGCGCGGGTTTTGATCCAGATAAATGGCGGCGGCGATGCCAAAAGGTATGGCTAGTAATGAGCCTAGGGCGACCATGAGGGCACTGCCAATCAAAGCATTGCCGATGCCTCCGCCAGGTTCGCCTACCGGCGTGGGCAGGCTAATCAGAAAAGGGATGTTAATCGCGCCGATTCCACGGCGAAAGATATAATATAAAATTAGGCAGAGCGCCAGCAAAACCAACAAAGCAGAAAGCAGGCAGGCAAATTCCAGCAGAGAACCGGTCGCTTTGCGTATTTTTTTAGTGGCCATCACCGAGACACCTCCTGGGCGTCAGCTTTTTGCCGCGCCTTTTTTCTTTTGAGCTCGGTATTCCCTGAGCCGTCCGGTGGACAAGCCAGACAGCCACCATGTTGACGGCCAGAGTAATGATAAAAAGAAGCAAGCCGAGCAGGAGCAGGGCTGATAGTTGTAAGTCAAAAGCTTCCGGAAATTCATTGACGATGAGCGAGGCGATGGTTTGCGCCGGTGCCAGCAGGGAAGCGGGGATGAGGTTAGCGTTGCCGATGACCATGGTTACCGCGATGGCTTCGCCAAGCGAGCGGCCAAGACCGAGCAAGAGGGCGCCTGTAATCCCAACTTTGCTGGTCGGCAATACTACTTTGGCAATCATCTCCCAGCGAGTGGATCCCAAAGCAAACATCGCCTCCCGCAGTTCTTGCGGCACCGCCCGGATCACTTCTCTGGAAATAGCGGTGATGGTGGGTAGAATCATCATCGCCAAGACGAGGCCGGCTGTTAAGACACCAATCCCCAAGGACGGTCCCTGGAAAAGCGGCAGGAAACCAAGATTATCTTCTAAAAATTGGCCGGGACCTACCCGAAACCAAGGAGCCAATACAAAGAGTCCCCAGAGTCCAAAGACCACGCTGGGGACAGCCGCCAGCAGCTCCACTGTAAAGGAGGCCGGTTTCTTTAGCCAAGGCGGCGCCAGCTCACTTAAAAAAATGGCTGTGCCGATACCCAGGGGTCCGGCGAGAGCCAAGGCCAGTAGCGATGTAATCAGCGTGCCAAAAACTGCTGGGATAGCACCATAAAGATTTTGTACCGGGTCCCAGATGGACGTCGTAAGAAAAGCTGGGCCAAAGGCCTGCCAAGCCGGCCATGCTCCCCAAAGGACAACGAGCAAGATACTGCCGGTTAATAGTAAAATGAGGACGGCTGCTGCTGCCGTAAAATAAGGAAAAACGCCCTCTCCATTTTGTGGGCGGGTAGGCTGCTCAGTTGCTGCCATCGGCAAATCTCCTCCAAACGTTTTTTAAAGAATGGCATTAGGGCGCACGGACGTGCGCCCTTGCCTATGGTAATGCTAATTTTTGGAAAATATTACCGCCAGATGGCTTGACCGTTGTGATTAATCGTCTGTAATTGTTCCCGTACTCTGGTGATCACGCCCTCAGGCAGCGGTGCATAGTGCAGGTCGGCTGCAAATGGCTCCAAGTTGCGTTCTACTACAGCCCAGCGGAGAAAGTCCACGGTGGCGCGAGCTTTGGCGAGGTCTGTCTGGTCACGGTAGACTAAAATCCAAGTCAGACCCACAATGGGGTAGGCTTCGGGGCCGGGCGAGTTGACTAACGACATCCGCATATCTCTGGGCATTTGTCGGACTAATCCGGCGGCGGCTGCTGAGGTGGCTTCTACTGAGGGGGTCACAAAATTGCCGGCTCTGTTGCGTATTTGCGCCATATTCAATCTGCCCTGGATGGCTGTGGAGAGTTCCACGTAGCCGATTGCACCGGGGAGCTGGCTTACTTTTGCCGCCACTCCCGCGTTACCGTGCGCGCCTACAGTCGTGCCGGGCCAACGCACGGCGGTGGCTCTGCCCACGTCTCTTTGCCAGCGTTCGCTGACTTCAGACAGGTAGTCGGTAAAGATGAAAGTGGTGCCGCTGGAATCGGAGCGGCGGACTACAGTGATGCGCTGGTCGGGAAGTTGTACTCTGGGGTTCAGGGCAGTGATGCGAGCGTCGTTCCATCTGGTGATCACGCCTAGGTAGATGTCGGCGAGTACATCGGGGGTGATGCGCAGTCCGGTGCCGACACCACTGACGTTATAAGTTACGGCGACAGCGCCCATCACGGTGGGGATGTGCAGGATCTGGTTTGGTGCTACCTGGGCCATTTGTTCATCTGTCAGGTGCGCATCGGTACCGGCAAAGTCAAAGGTTCTGGCGAGGATGCCTCTGATCCCGGCGCCTGAGCCGACTGAAGCGTAATCGATAGTTACGGCCGGGTTGGTGATGCGCCGGTATTCAGTTACCAAGCGAGTGTAAAGGGGGAAGGGAAAGGTAGCGCCGCCTGTCGTCAGACGCAGCGCCTGTTCAACGGGTGTGCGCCGGCGGGATGCTTCCGTGCTGGCAATGCGGACGATGGCTCTGGCGCTGTCCCATTCTACTTGGGCGCCAAGCGCTTCGCCAACGAAGCGGAGCGGTACAAGCGTGCGGCCGTTGTTGATTTGGGCCGGCTGTTCGAGAGCAACGGAACGACCATCGACTGTTGCCGTTCTGCTGCCGATGACTAGGTTGATGACTCTGCCGGCTTTGTTACCGGAAACAGTTCTGGTGGATTCGTTCCAGTTTACATCGGCGCCCAGCGTTTCAAAGATAACCCGCATGGGTACCAGTGTGCGGCCTCCGATGATGATGGGGGAGACGTCACCTGTGATGCCACGTCCGTCAAACTCGATGGAGATGGGCCTTCTCGTCTGCGTGAATGCCGCAGCCGGTAAGAGGGAGACCAGGATAGCAAGACAGATTAAAACCGTAAAAAAACTCGAAAAAGATGTCTTTCTTTTCATCATGTACTTTTTTGCCTCCTCGGAAGATTTATAAAACAAGCTTAACAAATCTTTGTTAAAAACAAACGGTGTTACCGTTAAGGGAATGTTAAATTTTGGCGAGAAGAAATAAATAAGGGTTTCAGGTGATATAACTGCTTTTTTAGAAATTTTTAGCAGTAGTTTTAAAAATGAAGAAGGAATCTCAAAAATAGCGTTGAATTGTACAAAAGTGGTTCAAAGTGGGGAAAAGTGGGGGATTGCTCGGAGAGGGGTGAATTTCTATGTTCATGGGAGAACATCAGCATGCGGTTGACAGTAAAGGCCGCCTGATTATGCCTGTCAAATTCCGTGAGGATTTGGGGGAGAGTTTTGTTGTTACCCGTGGACTGGAAAGCTGCCTTTTTGTCTATCCCCTGCAAGAGTGGCATCTTTTAACTGAGAAGTTAAAGGATTTGCCTTTTACCAAGGCTGATGCCCGGGCTTTTATGCGCTTCTTCTTTTCCGGTGCGGTGAACTGTGAACTAGACAAGCAGGGTCGGATTTTGATTCCCAATAATTTAAGGGAGCATGCAAAATTGGTTAAAGATGTGATGGTCATTGGTGTCTCCAACCGAGTGGAAATCTGGAGCCAGGAAGTATGGGACGAGTACAGCCGGCAGACCGGACTTTCCTATGAAGATATTGCTGAAAAAATGATTGATCTTGCGCTATAGATGGCAATACTAGTCGGAATAACGCGATGTAAGGATGTGGGCAAATTGCTGTTTTCGCATGAGCCGGTGCTGTTAAAGCAGACACTTGAGCTTCTAAACCCGCAGCCGGGTGAGGTTTTCGTGGATGGTACCGTGGGTGGCGGAGGGCATAGCCGGGCGATTCTGGAGAAGATTGGTAGCAACGGACGCCTAATCGCCATTGACCAAGATCAAAACGCGCTGGCAGCCGCAGAAAAAAGCTTAGCGCCCTGGAGAAATAATGTTACTTTTGTTCATGATAATTTTGCTAACATCAGGAATGTTTTGAAATCACTGCAGCTGAATAAAGTGGACGGCATCTTGCTGGATATCGGTGTTTCAAGCCACCAGCTAGATGAGGATGAGCGTGGATTTTCCTTCCACGCAAATGCGCCGCTTGATATGCGCATGAATCAAGGTGCTGCTCTGACGGCAGCCGATTTGGTTAACCGGCTGGACGAAAGAGAACTCACGAGAATACTGCGTGATTTTGGCGAGGAACTCTGGGCCGGCAGGATTGCCGCGTTTATTGTGGCCAGTCGAAAAACGAAGGGGCCGATTGAAACGACGAGCCAACTGGTAGAAGTAATTAAAGCGGCAATCCCGGCAAAAGCCAGGCGCCGCGGTCCGCACCCGGCACGCCGCACATTCCAGGCGCTGCGTATTGCAGTTAATGACGAGCTGGCACTGCTGGAGAAAGGCGTCCATGAAGGGATATCCTGCTTGCGCCATAAAGGGCGGCTGGCAGTGATTACCTTTCACTCACTGGAAGATAGAATCGTCAAGAAAATCTTTCAGTATGCCGCCGCAGATTGCCACTGTCCGCCTGGTTTGCCGCAATGTGTGTGCAGCAAGGAAGCACTGGTAACAATCTTGACAGGGAAACCGGTGCAAGCCACGGAGGAAGAGTTGTTAAATAATCCTCGAGCCCGCAGCGCTAAGCTGCGCGCGGTAAGGAAAGTTCTAGAAGAGAGCGAGGGTGAATAGAATTGTTAGTAGCGAAAAAACAGGTGTCGCAATCATTTTCGCCCGGAAGGCAACATGTTCAAAGGGTGGCGGCGCGGCAGCAACATTCTCTCCGGCTGGCAGAGCAGAAAGCAAAAATGATTAGTTTTATGCTAGTCTTTGCGCTGATAGCAGTTGCCCTGGTGGCGCATTTTACATATCTAGTCGATGTAAATCATCGTATAGGTCGCAGTATGGAAGAATTGCGCGCTTTACAGGATGAAGGTAAGCATTTAAAATTAGAAATGGCGTCTCTGCAGTCGCCTGAGCGCCTGGAAAAGCTGGCGTTGGAAATGGGGCTGAAGTATCCTGGGCAGGAACAGCTGGTGATTCTGACGGCTGTTGCCGCCGGGAATTAATTAACAGTTACGCGTCCATATTAAAGAGCTGCGTCATGATTCGGGAGGGTTAGCTTTTGAAACGAAACACAGTAGCAAGCACGACTGTGCGAAGAAGACTAATCTTTCTTTTTGGCTGTGCCGTACTGGCAGTTTTTGCATTGACTTTGCGGCTGTTTTGGATTCAGGTGGTGATTGCGGGAGATTTGCGGGCTAAGGCCTGGGATCAGTTAATGCGCAGAGAACGAGTGATTGCGCCCCGCGGCGATATTTTCGACCGAAACGGCAGGCTTTTGGCGGGCAGTGCCAGTTCGGTGTCTGTGCTGGCTTATCCGGCGCAAATTACAGACAAAGAAGAAGCGGCGCGCCTTTTGGCTCCAATCTTGGCTCTTGATGAAGCCGTTTTGCTTGAGCGGCTGAGCAAAAGGACAGGAGGCGTTTACCTGCGGCGCAAAATAACTGAGGAAGCTGCTTTGGAAATCCGCAAGCTGGGGCTTGCCGGCATCCGTTTTACCTTGGAACCTAAGCGGTACTACCCGCACAACAATTTGGCGTCTCAGCTGATCGGTTTTATGGGTCTAGATGACGGGAGAAGCGGGCTGGAATATAAGTATGAGCAGGAACTCAGAGGCCGAGATGGGCTGATAACTTTTGAAAGTGACGGACTAGGTCGCCAAATCCCGCAGGGTGTGCAGAATTATACACCGCCTGTTGATGGCAACGATCTGTTCTTGACTATTGATCGCAATATCCAGTTTATTGTGGAGCAGGAAATGGCACGAACCATGCTGGAACTGCAGCCTAAGGGAATCAACGTGATTGCCTTAGATCCTCGCACCGGCGAGGTTTTGGCCATTGCCGGCACCCCAAATTTTGATCCGAATAATTTTGCTGACTACCCGGAGAAGAACTGGAGGCTCTCGCCTATCACCGACACTTTTGAACCGGGCTCCACTTTTAAACTGGTAACGTTGGCGGCTGCGATTGAAGAAGGTCAATTCCGTGCCAATGAAGGCTTTTACTGCTCCGGTTCAATGGTAGTCGCCGGCAGGATGATTGGTTGTTGGACTAGAAGCCGGGGCGGACATGGAGCAATAAATTTTACCGAAGTTGTCCTAGGTTCCTGTAACCCCGGGTTTATCACTTTAGGCCAGCGGATTACAGCGCCAAAGCTATTGCAATACATAGAAGCTTTTGGTTTTGGTCAGCGCTCCGGTATTGACGCCATTGGCGAAGGTGTTGGTATTTTGTTTACACCGGAACAATTGGGGCCGGTGGAGGCAGCCACCACAACCTTTGGGCAGGGCATTTCTGTTACGCCGCTGCAGCAGGTGATGGCAGTGGCGGCCATGGCTAATGGCGGCTATCTGATGAGGCCATATGTCGTCAGGGAAATTCGAGACAGTCAAGGCGTCACAGTTCGCAAGAATGAACCCCAAGTCGTGCGCCGCGTTGTTTCCGGGGCGACTGCTAGGGAAGTTACCAGGATTATGGAACTGGTAGTTACTGAGGGCAGCGGAATTAATGCTTTTATCGAAGGCTATCGGCTGGCGGGAAAAACTGGGACTGCTCAGAAAATAGGTGCTGACGGCCGTTATATTGCCGGGGAATATATTCTTTCTTTTATCGGCTTTGCTCCGGCGGAGGAGCCGCAAGTTTTGATTTATATCGCTGTCGATGCTCCACAGGTTGGGGTACAGTGGGGGTCTTTGGTGGCGGCACCAATGTTTAAGCAAATGATGGAGCGTATTTTGGCTTATTTAGATATCCCGCCGGCAGGCAACATGAAAAATGAGCCGCCCAAAATGGTGAATGTGCCTGATTTAGTCGGCTTGACGGTCGATGAGGCAAGTGCGCTTCTTGATTCAGCCGGACTACTGATTCGTTTTGTCGGCAGCGGCGGGGAGATACTGAATCAGACGCCTAAGGCGGGGGCAAAAGTGCCGCTGCATACGCAAATATTGGCTCATCTTGGCGGACAGGAGGCTCAAGGAGAAGTGCTTGTGCCGGCCTTGGCAGGGAAAACTATGCGTGAAGCAGGAGAAATATTGGGTTGGCTCGGTTTAAGGATGAATAGCAGCGGGTCCGGTGTGGCAGTGAGCCAGGATCCGGAGCCGCAGTCACTGGTGCCGACAGATAGCATTGTTAATGTAAAGTTTACTTCTCCCGGCGAAACGGAAGAGGAGAGCTAGGCGCCAACGGCGCCTAGCTTTGCCGTAAAACTATAGATTTTACGGGCATGATTGCAGCAATGAGGGGGGAATACTAGCAACATGAAAACTCTTGCTGAGCTGGTTAAGGTATTACTTCATAAAGAGGTCCGGGGGCCTGTTGAGCTAGCCGTGAGCGGGCTTGCTTATCATTCCGGCCAAGTTAAGCCGGGAGATGTATTTTTTTGTCTGCCCGGTGCCCGGTCGCACGGCAGGCGTTATGTGGCAGAGGCGGAAGCTGCGGGTGCCGTAGCAATAGTTACCGACTTGCCGGAAGTGGAGACGTCGCTCACATTAGTCAGGGTGCCGGAAACAAGAATGGCGTTAGCCCTTCTTTCGGCTCATTTTTATGACTATCCCTCGCGAGAACTGGTGTTGACCGGTGTTACAGGGACGAATGGAAAAACAACGGTCACACACTTAATTGATGCGTTGCTGGCGAATAGTGGCGCCACCACTGGTTTAATCGGCACGGTACGCTATCATATCGGCGGTGTGGAATATCCTTCATTGGCTACTACACCGGAAGCTAATGAGTTGCAGGCGTTGTTGCGCAGGATGCGTACAGCAGGCGTGACTTATGCCACGATGGAGGTTTCCTCCCATGCGCTGGCTTTGCAGAGAACTATTGGCTGTGATTTCGACACGGTGGTCTTGACAAATGTGACAGAAGACCACCTTGACTTTCACCAGACTTTTGAGCACTATTTAAAGAGCAAAATTAAACTATTTTCCTCGCTAGGTTCATTTCCGTTGAAAGAAGGCCGTCCTCGCCGGGCTGTAGTTAACGGAGATGATGCGCACTGGACGCATTTTGCGGAACAGACGCCGGCGGAAGTGCTTCTGTATGGCCTTTCTCCTCGCTGCCATATCCGCGCGTCTGCAGTCCAAGTTTTACGGGAAGGTGTCAGCTTCCGATTAGATACGCCGACAGCCTTCACAACGATTAAATTGAAAATGACCGGCTTATTTTCCGTTTATAATGCCTTGGCAGCGACAGCAGTAGCCTATCTGGAGGGTCTCTCCCTTGTCCAGATTAAAGCTGTGTTGGAGGGAGTCAGCGGGATTCCCGGGCGCTTTGAGCTGGTGGATGCGGGGCAGGATTTTACGGTGATTGTCGATTACGCCCACACGCCAGATGGTTTGGAAAATGTACTGCGGGCTGTGCGGGAGTTTGCGCCTGCCCGGGTGTTGACTGTTTTTGGCTGTGGGGGCGATCGTGACCGGACAAAGCGGCCGTTGATGGGTGAAGAGGCGGGAAGATACAGCGACTATTGCGTAGTCACCTCGGATAATCCGCGGACGGAAGAGCCGGAGGAAATTATCGCTGAAATACTGCCGGGACTGCTGCGAACGATAGGCGCGGGCGGTTTCGAAATTCAGCCCGACAGAAGAGACGCGATCGCCCGGGCGCTGCAGCTGGCCCAGGCAAATGATATTGTGGTGATTGCCGGCAAAGGTCATGAGACAACGCAAATATTTTCCGAGCGAACTATTCCTTTTGACGATCGGCAGATTGCCAGGGAACTGATTCAAAGGCGGGGAGAAACCAATGGAGATGACACTAAGGGAAATTTGCGCGGCAGTTGACGGCAGGCTGCTTGTCCCAGCTTTGCCGGAGAGAAGAGTAAACAGGCTAAGTATTGATTCGCGGGTTATTGGCGCTGCAGATTTTTTTGTTCCGTTACCCGGAACAAGAACTGACGGCCATGAATTTATCGCGCAAGCGGCTCAAAACGGTGCCATCGGCTGTTTTTCGGCTCTGGGAAAAACTGCTGCTTATCCGCAGGGGATGACAGTAATCGGAGTGCCGAGCCCGCTTTTGGCTCTGCAACAGTTAGCAGCAGTATATCGGCAAAAATTTGTCTTGCCGGTGGTGGCTGTTACAGGCTCAGTGGGAAAAACTACTACTAAAGAACTGATCGCGGCAGTTCTCTCCGTGACTATGAAGACCTTAAAAACGGAGGGAAATTTGAATAATCATCTTGGCGTGCCACTGATGCTTTCACGGTTAGATTCCAGCCATCAGGCGGCAGTGCTGGAAATGGGCATGAGCGGCTTTGGAGAGATTGACCTGCTGGCACGGCTTGCCCGGCCTAGCGTGGCAGTGATTACCAATATAGGTGAATCACATTTGGAAATGGTGGGCAGCCGCCAAGGAATTGCCAAGGCAAAGTGTGAGCTTCTTCCCCACGTTCCGCTAACCGGGACGGTGGTAGCAAACGCCGACGAACGGTTACTTGTTCCGTATTTAGAGCAAGTCGGCTGCCAGGTGATTACTTTTGGTTTTTCAGAGGCTGCCATAGTGCGCTGCGTTGCTACCCGTAAAGATCAAGGGCAGAGGATCGTGCAGATTGAGCAGGTAGGGTTTGAGCCGTTAACACTGCTTTCTCCCCTGCCCGGACGCCATAACATCTGCAATTTAATGGCGGCGCTGGCAGTAGGCAGATTGCTGGGGTTGACAGATGAAGAATTTGCTGCCGGGTTGGCTAGAGTATCTTTAAGCGGGATGCGCTTGGAGAAGGTACAGACACCGGCAGGGATTAATGTACTAAATGACGCATATAACGCCAGCCCCACTTCGATGGTAGCAGCCATGGACGTTTTAATGGAACAGGCGGGAGGCGCCGCGAAAATCGCGGTGCTGGGCGATATGTTGGAGTTGGGTTGGCTGGAAGAGGAAGGACACAGGAAAATCGGTAGTTTAGTGGCGGCCCATGCTGTGGACGTCTTGATTGTCCTAGGTAAGCGTGCGCAAATAATTGCTGATGCCGCCATAGCCGCAGGCTATCCCGTTGAACGGGTGTTTCGGCCCGAAGCTCATGGTGATGCCGCAGATTTAATTGTGCAAGTGGCAAATCCCGGCGACTGGGTGTTGTTGAAGGGGTCTCGCGGCATGAGGATGGAAGCTGTTTTGGCGGAGTTGTTGGAGGGGAAACAATGAACCAGGTTTTAACACAGACAGCTTTATTGGCTTTTTTGGCGGGGATTATTTTGGCCCCGCTGTTTATTCGTCTCTTTCGACAATTAGATCTGGGACAACAGATCAGGGAGGATGGGCCACGTAAGCACTTTAAAAAAGCAGGCACTCCGACGATGGGCGGTGTAATTTTTCTGTTAGCTTTTTTGCCGCCTGTGCTGATTTTCGCGCCGCAAACTTTGCCACTCTACTTAGCTGTGCTGATGACGCTTGGCAACGGATTGGTGGGGTTTTTTGACGATTATCTGAAAGTGGTACGCAAACAGTCATTGGGACTTAAGGCACGCAGTAAACTACTGGGCCAGCTTTTACTTGTGGTGTTGTTTTTTATTGCCTGGCGCGGGCTGGGAGGGGACACGACGCTGGAGATTCCTTTTACCATAGCTGTCGTTGATTTAGGAGGAATAGGCTATTTTTTCTTTCTTGTCCTGTTTTTCCTCGGCACGACTAATGCCGTTAATTTGACGGACGGTATTGATGGGCTGGCCGCAGGTACTGCCATTTTAGCATTCTTAGCTTATACGATTTTGGCCGGCGCCCAGGAATCAGTTGCTCTTGCTCAATTTGGTGCGGCGATGATTGGCGGAGTTTTTGCCTTCTTGATATATAATTTGCATCCTGCCCGCGTTTTTATGGGTGATGTCGGTTCTTTGGCACTAGGCGGCGCGCTGGCCTCCATGGCTGTGCTGACTAAAACAGAACTTTATCTAGTCATTATCGGCGGAGTGTTTGTTCTGGAAACTCTCTCTGTGATTATTCAGGTAATCTTTTTCAAGTTGACAGGCAAACGGGTCTTTCGCATGAGTCCCCTCCATCATCACTATGAACTGGGCGGACATGGCGAGTGGCGAGTTGTTACAGGCTTTTGGGCGGTAGGCTTTTTGTTTGCCGTAGTGGGGCTGTTGGAATTGGGAGCACTGTAGGGAAAGGAAGATAAGCTTTGTTGAAGTTGTCAGGAAAACAGACGGTGGTTATCGGCGCCGCGAGAAGCGGCGTGGCAAGCGCCATGCTGCTGTTGCGGCAGGGCGCCTTAGTGACAATCAATGATTGCCGGCCGCTAGCCGAGTTGGCGCGGGAACTGGAGATGCCGGTGTCTAACGAGGCATTACGGATTGTCGGCGGAGGTCACCCCGCAGAAATTGTTAATGAAGATGTGGTTTTAGTCGTAAAAAGCCCGGGAATACCGGATAGCCTGCCACCGCTTGTCAGAGCCAAGGAGCTAGGTATTCCGGTGATTGCGGAAGTGGAGATGGCTTACTGGCAACTGGCTTGCCCGCTTGTTGCAATTACCGGCACCAACGGAAAAACGACTACCACCGCATTGACCGGGGAAATGTACAGAGCTGCCGGGAAAAAGACGGCGGTAGCCGGCAATATCGGCTTGCCGCTGTCAGCAGTAGTTTTAGCCGGAGAGCGGCCTGAGGTTGTGGTGGCGGAATTGAGCAGTTTCCAATTGGAAGGGACAGCTACTTTCCGCCCGCAGTTGGCGGCCATCCTAAATATTACGCCTGACCATCTTGACCGTCACGGCAGTATGGCGGCTTATCGGGAAGCGAAAGCAAGAATCTTTGCTAATCAAGGGCCGGCGGAGATGTTAGTTATCAATGCGGATGACCCTGAGGCTTATGCTTTAAGAGAGCAGCCTGTTTCCCAGGTTTATCTCTTTAGTCGCAGACAGGAAGTGGCGCGCGGCGCTTTCTTGCGTAACGGCTTTCTGGTGCTGCGGGACGGAGAGCGGGAAGCAGTTCTTCTGCATCAGCAGGAAATATGTATCCCCGGGGCACACAACCTTGAAAATGCTTTGGCAGCCTCACTACTTGCTTGGCTTGGCGGAATCGAGGCGGAGATCATTGCGGACGTGTTGCGCCGCTTTCCCGGTGTTCCCCATCGGCTTGAATCTCTGGGGAGTGTGAGTGGCGTCCATTTCGTCAATGATTCTAAGGGAACTAATATTGATGCGGCCTTGAAGGCGTTGACTGCATTACCGGAAAAGAAGGTGCTGATTGCAGGCGGATACGATAAAGGCGCTGACTTTACTTTATTTGCCGCAGCGGTGAAGGAACATGTTTCCCATGTTGTGGTGATCGGGCAGGTGGCAAAACGCTTAACTGCTGCCTTTGATCAGGCGGGATTTGCCGCTTATACTTTTGCCGCCACCTTGGAAGAGGCGGTAAGCATCGCTTATCGGCAGGCACAGCCGGGTGAGGCGGTGCTGTTGTCGCCCGCCTGCGCTTCTTGGGATATGTTTAGCAGTTTTGAAGAACGGGGAGAGCGGTTTAAAAAGGCAGTCAGGGAGCTGGGGGGATAGGAGATGGCCGGGAGGACTAACCGGAACATCAAAACAAAAGAAGCCGATTTCATAATTTTGTTTACAGCCGTGACGCTGGTGTCTTTCGGTATTGTCATGGTGTTTAGCGCCAGTCTCTGGATTGCGGAAGCAGGCCGGGGTGATTCTTTCTTTCATTTGCGCCGCCAGGCGATGTGGGCCTTGCTGGGTTTGGCGGGGATGTTCTTTTTTAGCAATTATGATTACAGGAAACTGAAGCGCTGGGTTAACTTGGCGCTTTTGGCTAGTCTTTTTTTGCTCCTGGCAGTTTTTATTCCCGGTGTCGGCTTGGAAATCAGCGGGGCACGACGCTGGATTGATTTAGGCGGCTTTACGGGGCAGCCATCCGATTTTGCCAGAGTGGCGCTGTTAGTATTTGCTGCCGCTTATCTGTCACGAAAAGATATTCGTATGAACAAATTTCTCGAAGGGCCGTTCCCTGTACTGGCGGTGCTGGGGCTGTTTTTTATCTTGATTCTGCTGCAGCCGGATCTGGGGACGGCGTTGGCTATGGCTGCCACAATTATGATTATAATTTTTGCGGCAGGGATACCTCTGTATCAGTTAGGCTTAATTGCTGCCCTGTCGCTGCCAGCGTCTCTATACTTAATGGTCAGTGAGCCTTATCGCCTGCGCCGCATGACCTCGTTTCTCGACCCTTGGGCTGATCCTCTACATACCGGGTACCAGATTATTCAATCGCTCTATGCCCTGGGGCCCGGTGGTCTGTTTGGGGTAGGGTTGGGACGGGGGCGTCAGAAATTATTTTTTCTGCCAGAACCGCATAGTGATTTTATTTTTGCGGTAATCGGCGAGGAACTGGGTTTTATCGGCACGAGCAGCGTGTTGCTGCTGTATTTACTCTTGTTGTGGCGCGGATTTAAAGTGGCGCTCATGGCTCCCGACTCCTTTGGCAGTCTATTGGCTACTGGAATTACGGCCATGATTGGTGTGCAGGCGCTGATCAATATCGGCGTTGTTACCGGCTCTCTCCCGGTTACCGGGATTAATCTGCCGTTAATTAGCGCAGGCGGTTCTTCGCTGCTTGTTATATTAAGCAGTATCGGCATTCTGCTAAATATTTCTAAACATTCCAGGTAAAGAGGGGGCTTTGCCGTGCGCGTTTTATTTGCCGGTGGCGGCACAGGCGGTCATATTTATCCTGCTTTGGCTCTGGCGCGCCATTTGGTTGCCACAGACCGGGCGGAAATCTTGTTTGTGGGGACTGAGCACGGCATGGAAAAGGAGCTGGTCCCGGCAGCCGGCTTTAGGCTGGAAACAATTCCGGTGGTGGGTATGCAGAGGCGGCTCTCCCTGCAAACGGGACGAGTTGTATTTTTGGCAGCCTCGGCAGTGCTTGCCGCCAGACGGATACTCAGGCAGTTTAAGCCGGACCTAGTGGTGGGAACAGGCGGTTATGTGGCAGGTCCGGTGGTGCTGGCAGCCGCTCTGGCGCGGATACCCACAGTTATCCATGAACAAAACGCTATTCCTGGGCTAACAAATATTTTGCTTTCTCGCATTGCCGGACGAGTCTGTCTAAGCTTCCCTGGCACGGAACATTATTTTCCGAGGCCAAAACGGACGGTGTTTACCGGGAATCCGCGAGCGTCAGAAGCGGCTGCTGCCACCGGTAAAGGGGCAAGTGACGTGTTCTTGCGACCGGACAGGCCTGTATTTTTGTGTGTGGGTGGCAGTCATGGGTCGGCCAAGCTTAACCAGGCGTTTTCGGAGGCGGTGGGGCAGGTGCTGGCTGCCGGTGACGCGCAAGCAGTTTATATTACGGGGAAGCGTTACTTTGCCGAGCTGGAAGCAAAGCTGGCTCCGCTAACGCTCCGTTTCCCCAATCGGCTGCAAATTTTGCCGTATCATCCTGACTTGCCTGAACTACTTAGCAGAACTGACTTGTTAATCTGTCGAGCCGGCGCCACCACCTTGGCAGAAATTACTGCACTTGGTGTACCTGCGGTATTGGTGCCGTCTCCCAACGTTACTAACAACCATCAGGAGCATAATGCCAAATTTCTTGCTGAGCAGGGCGCAGCCGTCTTGTTAAAAGAGAGTCAATTGAGTGGTCAGAGTTTGGCCGAACTGATGATGGAGCTCCTCTCCGATGGGAAGCGGCTAAAAAAGATGGCTGCGGCAAGTCGGGCTCTTGGTGTGCGTGACGCCGCTGAAAGAATGGCTGCGATAATTCGTAAATTGGCCCAATAAGAAAACACACTACAGGCGCCTTTGCATATGATAAATTACGGTACCGGTACGGCGCATGGAGGCATGGATGAGAAAAACGGCGGGAAAAATTGCGGCTCAGATCAGCGGGATAGTCGGAACTGATGTAGTATTGTCCCGGCATACCTCGTTTAAAATCGGCGGTCCAGCTGACTTATTCGTAGAGCCGGTAACAATGACGGAATTAGTTATGGTGCTGTCAACTCTGCGGCAGGAGGAGATTCCTGTTTATCTGCTTGGCAGCGGCACAAATTTGCTCGTCAGTGATGCGGGGTACCGCGGCGCGGTGGTGCGGCTGGCCGGTGAGTTCAAGCAGTTTATTTATGGTAACTACTGCGTGGATGCAGGGGCGGCAGTGCCGCTCGCACGGTTGGCTGTCGATGCCGGCAAGCGCGGCTTGGCAGGACTCGATTTTGCAGCCGGCATTCCCGGTACTGTGGGCGGTGCTTTAGTGATGAACGCAGGCGCACATGGCTCTGCGATTGGCGATCTGCTGACGGAGGCCCAGATTCTGGATGAAAAACTAAACTTACATAGTTTTACGGCAGAGGATCTAGGCCTGTCTTACCGTAAAAGCAATATTACATCCGGTTCTGTAGTCTGCCGGGTTAAGCTGCGACTGTTGCAGGGAGAGAGGGAAACACAAGAAAAAAAGTGTGATCAGTATCTTCATTTTCGCCGGAAACACCAACCACGCCAGCCTAATGCCGGCAGTATTTTTAAGAATCCGCCACACGATTCTGCAGGGCGTCTGATTGAAGCCGCAGGTTTAAAGGGGCGGCGAGTGGGCGGGGCAATGATCTCCGAGCTGCATGCCAATTTTATTGTTAACTGTGGTAATGCCAGCGCCGCTGATGTCTGGTATCTGCTGGAAATGGCTAGGGAAGAAGTGGCAAGACAGTTTGGCGTAAACCTGGAATTGGAGATTCGCTTGCTTGGTTATTAAGCAGGAAGGTGAGAAAATGGAGAGATATGTAATCCGCGGTGGCAACCGTCTTGAGGGGGTCGTGAGAGTAGGGGGAGCAAAAAACTCGATCCTGCCGATCCTGGCCGCTGTTTTGTTAAATAAAAGAAGTGAAGAAATAATTCTGACTAATGTGCCGCGAATTCGGGACGTGGCTAAAATGGTGGAAATTCTGCGCAGTCTCGGGGTGAGTGTCACCTGGAGCGGCAGCAATATGGCTATCTCCACTCGTAATGTGCACAGTTACCTGATTGATGAAAAGCTGATGAGAGAAATGCGTTCCACCGTCTTCTTAATGGGAGCGCTGCTCGGTCGCTTCGGGGAGGTTTGTATTTCCCGTCCTGGCGGCTGTGCTATCGGACATCGCCCCATCGGTCTGCACTTAAAGGGTCTTACCGCATTGGGCGTCCGTTTTCGGGAGCAGGAGCAGGGCTATCTCTACGCCAGCAGTGTGCGCCTGACGGGCGCAGAGATTCATCTTGACTATCCGAGCGTAGGCGCCACGGAAAATATTATGTTGGCAGCCGTCTGCGCCCATGGTATGACGACCATTGCTAATGCCGCAAAAGAACCGGAAATTGTTGATTTGCAAAACTTTCTAAATAAAATGGGTGCCAGGGTCCGGGGTGCGGGGACTGACCAAATCAGGGTAGAAGGAGTTTCGCAATTAGCCAGCGTGGAATATAGCGTCATCCCGGACAGAATTGTGGCAGGGACGTTGATGATGGCAGTGGCAGCGAGCGGCGGAGATGTGGTTTTGGAAAATCTGATTCCTGCTCACTTGGAGGCGGTAACAGCCAAACTGCGGGAGACTGGTGTGCAAATCAGGGAAGAAAATGACCGGCTGCGCATACAAGCGCTGGCTCGACCTGAGGCGGTGGAATTTGTCCGCACACTGCCCTATCCAGGCTTTCCAACCGATTTGCAGGCGCAGATGATGGCGTTGCTGACGCGTGCCAAAGGAAGCAGCATCATTGTGGAAAGCGTGTTTGAGTCGCGTTTTAAGCATGTGGGCGAGTTGAATCGCATGGGTGCCAGCATTATTGTCGCTACCGACAACCGTACTGCCATCGTCAATGGCGTGAAAAAATTAACAGGCGCCACTGTCACCGCCTCTGATCTGCGCGCTGGCGCTGCCCTGGTGGTGGCGGGACTGTCGGCGGAGGGTGAGACGGTCGTGGAAGGATTGGAACACGTCAAGCGCGGTTATGAGAACCTCGAGGGGGATTTAAGTAGGATCGGAGCAGACATTAGGAGGGTTGGCGGGCTGTAATTTGCAGGCGCCAACCTTGCCGGTTATCATTTTGGAGGAAGAATAAGATGGACAAGCAACGCTGGGTAAGGCCGGTTCAAGTCAGAAAAAAATCTTCAATTCCGCCGGAAAAAACGCGGCAGATTAAGCGGCGCTTAGTGGCTATGCTGCTTTTTATCGTCGTTCTTTGGACAGTGCTTAGTTTTATCGGCTCCGATTTTTTTAGTATTGCCACAATCGCAATTTACGGCAACACGTACACCACGGAAAGTGAAATACGCCTAGCGCTTACAGTGGCTGAGGGAGATAATATTTGGCGATTAAATAAGGCGCAGCAGGCTGATAAACTCAAAACAATTCCTAGAATTGAAAGCGCGCGGGTGACTCGCGAGCTGCCAAATAGATTAAAGGTGGAAATCAAGGAAAAGCGGGCGGTGGCTCTAGTCCCATACAATGGCTATTTATTGGTAATGGGTAGTGATGGGATGGTGCTGGCCACAACACGGAATCCGCAAAACTATCACATTCCCATGCTGACCGGTTTAGCTCCGCTGGAACTGTCAGTGGGGGAAATACTGCTGAGCGGTCCGGCGTTGCAGGAAGTTGTGCAGACGCTCGAGACTATGAGCGCGGCGGGAGTGACTGTGTCGGAGTTGAATTTTGCCGAAGCTGATAAGTTAGTGTTGATTACGATGGATGGGCTTACAGTCTGGTTGGGACAGGGCGGCCACAGTGAAAAAGCGGCTTTGCTGGTACAGATTATGGGTCAGTTACAGGGCAGGCAAGCCGAGGGATACTTGGATTTGCGGGTTCCGGAGGCGCCGGCTTTCAAACCTCTGGCAGAAGAAAAAACACAAAAAAACAATTAGTCTAAAAAAAGGGAAAAGGCTGGTCTTGTGGAATAAGAAAATAGTGAAGAAGAGGGGCGAGGGGATGTAGTTGTGGTTAAACGGAATCTGGTCTGCGGAATGGATATCGGAACCTCACATGTCCGAGCCATTATCGGCGAGATTAATAGTGACGGTTCCATCAATATAATCGGTGTTGGGACGAGCCCGTCGGAAGGATTGAAAAAAGGTGTTATTGTTGATTTGGATAAGACTGTGACGTCAATTAAGCGCGCTGCGGAAGAAGCCGAGCGAATGGTGGGCACGGCGATACCTTCTGTTTTTTTAGGCATTGTGGGTTCCCAGGTGGGGCTGGTTAATAACCGCGGTGTGGTAGCCGTTTCAGGTGCAGATAAAGAAATTACCGAAGACGATGTGGAGCGGGTTTTGCAGGCCGCTAGGGTAATAGCTCTGCCGCCGGATCGTGAAATTATCGACGTTCTGCCGCGAGAATATATTGTAGACGGTTATGACGGAATTCGTGACCCAGTTGGGATGGTCGGCGTACGGCTGGAGGTAGACGCCATGATTATTACGGGAATGGTTACTTCCATTCGTAATCTGGTGCGCTGTGTGGAGCGAGCCGAGTTGGAGATTGACGGTATGGTGCTTAATTCGTTGGCTAACGCGGAGACTGCATTGTCTCGTGATGAGAAGGAATTGGGCTCGGTGTTAATTGATATTGGGGGCGGTACCACGGAAGTGGCAGTCTTTCAAAATGGGCATATCAAGGATATTGCTGTAATCCCTGTGGGTGGTGACTACATAACTAACGATATAGCCGTCGGCCTGCGCACCACAATTCAGATGGCCGAAAAGCTCAAATTGGAACACGGAGTAGCTCTGGCTAGCTTGGTACCGGAAAATGTCACAGCGGAATTGCCCCAACTGTCCGGGAAGGATGTGCGCAAAGTTGCAATCCGGGAGCTGGGAATGATTATTGAGCCGCGCTTGGTGGAAATCATGCATTTGGCAGCGAAGGAACTAGACAAAATGGGTTACCGGGAGCCTTTGCCGGCAGGTGTTGTGCTGACTGGCGGAGTCTCGCTGACGCGCGGTATCGCGGAGCTGAGTGAAGAGGTATTCAGGGCTCCGGTCCGCGTCGCCCAGCCTGGTTATGTGGGGGTGAAAAGTCCGATTTATTCCACAGCCGTAGGAATCATCCACTATGTGCAGCATGCTCATATGTTTGTGGGGCGAGAACACCGGGGAGGGCGTAAGGCTTTGCCAGGTTTTTTACAGAGAATTAAAGCTTGGTTCGTGGAAATGTTTGATTAATTTGTCTGCGGGGAAGGGGATGCTTTGCTTTGATTGAGTTTGATCTTGAAATGGAACAATTTGCCCAGATAAAAGTTATAGGCGTGGGCGGGGGCGGTAGCAATGCTGTTAATCGAATGATTGCCGCCGGTCTGCGCGGCGTGGAATTTATTTCGGTAAATACGGACGCACAAGCGCTATATTTAGCTAATTCGGAATGTAAATTGCAAATCGGCGAGAAATTGACTAAGGGACTCGGAGCAGGCGCTAATCCGGAAATAGGCGCACAGGCTGCCGAGGAAAGCAGGGAAGAGATTAAACAGGCGCTTAAGGGTGCCGACATGGTGTTTGTTACTGCCGGGATGGGCGGCGGCACCGGTACGGGGGCTGCCCCGGTAATTGCGGAAGTGGCGCGGGAACTAGGTGCGCTGACTGTGGGCGTAGTAACTAAGCCTTTCACCTTTGAGGGACGGCGGCGGGCTGCTGCCGCGGAAAAAGGGATTAGTCATCTTAAAGAAAAAGTTGATACACTGATTACCATTCCCAATGACAGGTTATTGCAAGTAGTCGATAAGCGCACACCGATCTTAGAAGCATTCCGCATCGCTGACGATGTTCTCCGCCAAGGGGTGCAGGGTATTTCTGATTTGATTGCCGTTCCCGGTCTGATTAATTTGGATTTTGCTGATGTGAAAACGATTATGAAGGAAACTGGTGCGGCTCTAATGGGGATAGGGGTCGGGACAGGAGACAACCGAACGGTGGATGCGGCAAAAAAAGCGATTGCCAGTCCGTTATTGGAAACATCAATTGACGGAGCCCGCGGCGTCCTCTTAAACATTACCGGAGGCGTAAACTTAAGCCTTTTTGAAGTTAACGAGGCTGCCGATATTGTGGCCGAAGCAGCCGATCCGGACGCCAACATTATTTTCGGCGCCGTGATCGACGAAAGCTTGGATGATGAAGTGTGCATCACCGTTATTGCCACCGGCTTTGATCATCGTGCATCGGAACGGAAACAAATTATTGAAGAGTTGACTCAGCGATCTTTCTCCTCCGATGATATCGACATCCCTGCTTTTCTGCGCCGCAAGCGCTAGGTTGCTTCTTTTATTGCAGATGGAATTTGCTCAAAATGTATCTTTGCTCAATGCGCTAAGTATTTGATCTTTTTGCAAAGAAGATAGTGTTTTCAGCTAAATTTCGGTAAATATGTTGTGAAAAGACAAGGGCTAGAGCCGTATAATACGGCCCTAGCTTTCTTTTTTCTGTGCAGGAAATTGTTTGGCTTGCCTGTATACGAGGGTGGAGGTATATCTTCCAAAGGGGGGAGAATTTTCAGAGCTGTAAAGCCAATGTTTTTGAGTTCGACACCAGTTTGTGACAAATTATTGTGGGAAGCTGCTTTATAATCAGACATAGAGGTTAGAGAATTTGCATATACATTAACGGTTTGTCCAGCCTTAGGGCGGTGAGAAGATGTATGTGGAGGACTTGCTCGCGCTAAATTTTCTGATGAATACAGTATTGCTGTATTTTGCGGCGCGGCTGACCGGGCGCAGGCTGAAAGGAGGGCGCCTTTTGGCCGGCGGGTTTTTTTCGGCGCTCTATAGCCTGATTATTTTTTTACCGGCCGCCGATTTCGCTTATACTTGGCTGGGGAAAATCGGGGCGTCAATTTTGATTATTATTTTTACATTCAGACCGGCTCGTCTGGTGGAGGGTTTGCGTCTGTGCGGCGCTTTTTTTCTAGCCTCCTTTTTCTTGGCAGGAACTGTGTTTGCGCTCTATTTTTTTGGTGACGCACCAGCTATGGTGCAGGGTGGGGTGTTTTACTTGACTGCGCCCCGTCCGGGGCTGCTTTTTGGCGGCGTCTTGGTATCATTATTGCTTTTGGCGGGGGTTTGGCATTTCAGTGAACGGCAGCGCAGAAGTAAGAGCCTCCGCTTTCGTGTGACTATTAAGTGCGGGGATAAAAGTGTCGAAGTCGCTGGATTGGTAGATACAGGGAATCACTTGCGTGACCCGCTCTCCGGGCGGCCGCTGTCTGTGGCCAGCTACGGTGCTGTGGAAGTTTTTTTGCCGACCGTCTTGCAGCAAGCCTATAGACGGGCAGCAGACCCGGTGAGTGCGCTGGGAGAGTTAACCGGACCTGAGGCTGTTCGCTACGGTGTGACCCCTTTTCGCTCTCTGGAGAACGCCGGGGTACTTGTTACCTTCCGTCCAGACAAAGTGGTTCTGGAGGGCACGGGAGTACGGCAGGAGTGTGACGACCTTGTTTTCGCTATTTCGGCAAAAGCACTATCGTTAGATAACGAGGCGGAAATCTTACTCAATCCGGCCATCATGGATTTTATAGGAGGTGCAAGTTATTGAAAGGCTTAGTCCATTGGCGGCTGAAGCTGAGGTTGATCATTCTTCGCCTCATGCGGCGTCTGGGGTTGGAATTTCTCCCGGAAGTCTATTATGTTGGCAGTTCGGAGATATTGCCGCCGCCCTTGTCCCAAGATGAAGAAGTATTTCTGGTGGAAAAACTAAAAAGCGGTGACTTTGCCGTAAAAACAGTGTTGATTGAACGTAACCTGCGTCTCGTGGTTTATATTGCCAGAAAGTTTGAGAATACCGGTATTCATGTGGATGATTTGGTTTCTATCGGGACAATCGGTTTGATTAAAGCTGTAAACACTTTTGATCCTTATAAAAATATTAAGCTCGCTACTTATGCCTCAAAATGCATTGAAAATGAAATATTAATGTTTCTGCGGCGCAATAATAAAATAAAGTCCGAAGTTTCGTTCGATGAACCGCTAAATGTGGACTGGGATGGCAATGAACTGCTGCTCTCCGATGTATTGGGTACGGAAAACGATTTGGTATTAAAAGGCATTGAGGCTGAGGTAGAACGCACTTTACTCTACAATGCCATTGATAAATTGAACAGACGTGAAAAGCGAATTATGGAATTGCGTTTTGGCCTTTTAGGTCAGCAAGAAAGGACGCAAAAAGAAGTGGCTAGTTTGCTTGGAATCTCGCAATCGTATATTTCACGGTTGGAAAAGCGAATTATTAAACGATTGAAAAAAGAGATCAAGAAGATGGAATAGCAGCAAGATAAGTTCCGTGGTCAGCGTCACTGCATAAAAAGCTCCTCCCAGGAAATACTGCATTTATAAGGGCAGGTGTTTTTATTCCAGGCAATTTTAAACTGGGAGGGGAGCAGTTTGATCAATAAGGTAGAAATATGCGGTGTTAACACAGCGAAATTACCTGTACTAAAAAGCGACGAGATGCGCCGTCTTTTCACTCTTTTTCGCCAAGGGGACGAGTCGGCTCGAGAGAAGCTGGTTAACGGAAATTTGCGTCTGGTGCTTAGTGTGATTCAACGCTTTAACAACCGCGGTGAATATGTGGATGACTTGTTTCAGGTTGGTTGTATAGGCCTGATTAAAGCAATAGATAATTTTGATTTAAGTCAGAATGTCAAGTTCTCTACTTATGCAGTGCCAATGATTATCGGTGAAATTCGGCGCTATCTGCGCGACAATAATCCTATCCGTGTATCACGGTCATTGCGGGATATAGCCTACAAAGTTTTGCAAATCAGGGATATTTTGGCGAACCGTTTCGGGCGAGAGCCAAATATCAATGAAATTGCCAAAGAGTTAGACTTGAAGCGGGAAGATGTTGTTTTTGCCTTAGATGCAATCCAAGAGCCGGTTTCACTCTTTGAGCCTATTTACCAAGATGGCGGTGACCCGATTTTTGTGATGGATCAGATTGCCGATGATAAATGCCAAGATGAAAAGTGGCTGGAGATTTTGGCAATCAAAGAGGCACTCCAGAAATTAAATGAACGTGAAAAATTGATCTTGACTTTACGGTTCTACCGTGGCAAGACGCAGATGGAAGTGGCTGACGAAATCGGGATCTCTCAAGCACAAGTCTCACGTTTGGAAAAAGCAGCGCTTGGACATTTGCGCAAGCATGTACAGTAAAAGGAGGTGGAGAAAGTGCACACAAAGAGTGTAAGCAAAGGGAGTTTCGGCTTGCTTGTGATCTTTGTCCTCCTGGCAGTGTTTTTGTTCCCCACCGCCGAGCCGCTTAAGGCGTTTAACCAGTCCAACTTGATTCGTGTTGCTGAAATACGGGAAGTGGACGGGCAGCTTTTTTACAGGCGTTTCGCACCTGTTTCTGATATGATGCCATGAGGCAAAAATCGCTAAAGCAAAGGCTCTTGCTCGCTCACCTGTCGATCAGTTAATGTCGACAGGTTTTTTTGCGCTTTATTTTTTATTGTTAACCCTGCCATCATTGTGCTCCCTGACTCTTTGCCCTCACAATCAGATTGTCTTGCCCACCATCGTACCCTCTCTCACTTCAGCTATTTCCCTCTCCCTGCGGGAGAGGGCTAGGGTGAGGGCAGAGGGGATGAGACAGCGAAGCATTCCGGGCAATGTAGCCTTCCCCAGCTGCTCCGCTCGCACGTTCTCGCAGCTACGAACTGTCATTCTTGCTAACATGCCAAAACCTCTGGGCTTACCGCATGTGAACCATTGGCATGTCTTAACGCTGCGAATTCCCGTTCGCTAAACGCTGCTGACACTTAACGCTCGCGCTCGCATTCTGTGAAAGTCAATAATATCTGGGAGGGGTTGTTGAAGGCAAAAGGTGCTGTTGTCCTAACCTGATGCCTTTTTGTTGAGAGTGTTTGAGCGAGATGTGGACGAGTGGTTAGAAGCGCTGGCGAACCAAGGACGTGTGTCTGATGATAATAATTTCGGAGCTGAGGAACCGGGATGTGATCAATATCGCAGATGGCTGAATATGCTGAGGATGTCCCCAGCTTCTCATTTCTTTTTGCCGCAAATATGCTGCCAGGCTAATTCTCTGTCGTTGGTATTTTATCATCCAGGATAGCTATGCTCAAAAACAGGTGACTTCTCACAATGTAATCCGCGAGGGGTTATTTTTTTAGCGCCTATTATGGAATATTGTGCCAAAAAATGAAACGTCTAGCTCCGGGTTCTATGATATTGTAAAATGTACACGTTAAACCAGACAAAATTTTTGAAATCCTAAGTGAATCTGATATAAGGCTCTTGCTCGCTCGCCTGTCGATCATTTAATGTCGGCAGGTTTTTTTGCGCTTCCGAGGAAGGCGACATTGCCCGGAATGTTTCAATGCCTCATTCCGGTGCGCTTAGACTGGACCTGGACTTACACTAGGCCGGCCCTCACCCTAGCCATCTACCATTGCTAGAGGTTTCGTTTGAATCGGCGAAATAGCCGATTCACAGACACCAATGGGAGAGGGGAACAGAACGGCAGGCAGCGGGGAGGAAGCATGGCTCAACAAAATGAAGGCCCAGCCGCTAATTGGACTGTTTAAAGCCGGATGGCAATCATATACTATAGAAATTAAAAAAACGGGAGAGTGTGTCTGATGATCAAAATTTCGGAGATGAGGAACCGGGATGTGGTCAATATCGCAGATGGCAGAAGGTTGGGGGTGATTTGCGATTTGGATTTAGACCTGGATAATGGCCGGATTCTTGCAATCATTGTCCCCAGTTCAAACCGTTTTTTCAGCTTCTTTAGCAGCGGGCGCGACTATTTGATCCCTTGGGAAAGCATTGTAAGAATCGGTGTTGATACTATTCTTGTAGAAATCAAGGAGACCGGGTATCGTAACCGCTAAACACAAACTGCTAAATTAGGCTTTGACATACAACATCTGGTGTTGTATAATTGTACCAGCACTAGATGTTGTGCATGGTTAAAGGAGGCAAGAGCCAGATGAGATGCCCTTACTGTGGCTGTGTTGAGAGCCGGGTGATTGATTCCCGGTCTACCGATGAGGGCGGTGCCATCCGCCGGCGACGGGAGTGTACGGCTTGTGAAAAGCGCTTTACTACATATGAAAAGCTGGAGGAGTCTCCGATTATTGTCTCTAAGCGGGATGGCAGCAAGCAAATCTTTGAGCGTGCGAAAATTTTAAACGGCCTGATTTATGCCGGGGGCAACCGGAAGATTCCGCTTAGTGTGTTTGAGGCCTTGGTCGATGAAGTTGAGCGGGAGTTGCGCAATAATTTCCATCACGAAGTGAACTCAGATGAGATCGGACAACGGGTGTTGGCTAAGCTTCGCGAGATAGACGAAGTTGCTTATGTGCGTTTTGCCTCGGTCTACCACAAGTTTAAAGATATCAATGATTTTAGAGAAGTTCTAAAGAATATGCCCAAAAAAGATAGCTAAGTAAATAGTGACCGAGAGCGGAGGGACATAAGAGGATGTTTGTGGAAATCAAAAAACGTGACGGCCGTGTGGTGCCATTTAATGCTGAAAAAATTACGGAAGCAATTTTGAAGGCAGCAAGGGCTGTGGGTGGCGAAAACCGTAAAATCGCAGAGAGCCTGACTAAGCAAGTTGAGATTGAACTTGCAAAATCGGGCTATAACGGGATTATTCCCGCCGTTGAAGATGTTCAGGATACTGTGGAAAAAGTTCTCATAGAAAATGGACATGCCCGGACGGCGAAAGCATACATACTTTACCGTGACCGTCGGAGCCGGATTCGTGAAGGTAAGTCAGATTTAATGGATACGGTCAAGGAAATTTTAGTGGAAACTAGCCGCGAAAATGCTAATGTGTCTAATTCGCCTTCCGCTAAGATGCTGCAGATTGCCAGCGCCGCCAGCAAGCGATATTACCTGACCAATCTTTTGCCAGAAGAATTTGCCAATGCCCATACGAGCGGGGCGCTTCATATTCATGATCTGGATTATTACGGCAAGACGCTCAACTGCTTGCAAGTAGATTTAACAAAGCTGTTGACTGAAGGATTTAACACCGGCTACGGTTTTATTCGTCCACCAAGAAGAGTGGCGTCTGCTGCTGCCCAGGCTGCCATTATTTTGCAAAGTAATCAAAATGATATGTTCGGCGGCCAGAGTTTTCCCCATTTTGACCGTTCGATGGCTGAAATTGTTAAGACTATGGCGTCTGTGCCGGCGGAGGAAGAAATTTTTCAGGCGATGGAAGGCTTGGTATATAACCTAAATACTATGCACTCACTGAGTGGTGACGAGCGAATCTGGATTTTGGACAAACAGGTCGGCGAGTTTTCCACGCGCTCCATGGAAGAGTTCCACAGGACGTTTGAGGAAGGTCGTTATCAGGCGTTGAGCGTGAATTACAGGACAGGTGTCACAGAATTAAAGGATATTACAGCCAGTATCAGGCATAAGAATGTTAATAAGATCTTCCACGTGAAGTTGAAGTCCGGACAGAAAGTAACTGTGACAGACAATCATTCTGTGATGACAATCGGGGACAGCGGAAAGATTGGAACTGCGGTTCCGTCCCGTTTGCGCCGTGCGCTGGTGCCTAGGGAACTGCAGTTAGAGAAAGATAAAATTGTTTTTGACCTGACAAAATACCCGGCGTCGGTGAAATATGAGTTGGACAGGCTGGCGCTCTCGCCGGCATTGGCTAAAGTGATGGGGCTATATACGGCCGAAGGTTCAGTGTCTGGGTCCACTCTCTACCTTGCCCTTTTCAACAATGAACTGGAAACAGAGGCTTTAAGCCTGCTTAGAGAAATTCATCCAGAATTCTCTGTGCGGCTTCGTGTGGCAAAGGGAAAAACGCGTGATCTGGCTTGTAATGTCGGCCAGCGCTTCGCAGCTTTTTTGGCCGATAAATGTGGGCGGGGGGCTACAAATAAGCGTGTGCCGAGTGAGGTGTTCTTTGCTGGAGAAGCGTGCGTCAGAGCATTTTTGGACGGATACCTTTCCGGAGACGGGACGGTTGGCGTTAATCGGGTTGTTGCCGGCACCGTTTCGAGAGAATTGCGGGACGGTATCCAGCTTTTGTGTCTGAAGCTTGGTATTCCGGTATCTCTGCGGGATATGCTGCCACAGAGCAATTTCGCGGTAGCGCATCAGCGGTATATGGTATCTGCGGGCGGATATTATCTTGGCAATCTGGCGCTGAGCGGAGGAAAAGGCGGTAAACTGTCTGAAGCGGATAGTGTCAAAGGGGAGCAAACACCATACGATTACGAGTTTTTACGCCAGATGATTAAAGATGTATATGGTATATTCTGTGGAAATGCGTATAACTACAGGATTAAACCGCAGTATCTGGAAAACATTGCAAAAGATTTGACCAGTCGCATCCTGGAGGATCATGAAAAAGAAAACATCGAGCAAATGGCTCGCGAACAATTCTGGTTTGGTAGGCTGACGGATATACTGCCGCAGATCGAGACAACAGAAAAATATCATTTGCTTAAAAAACTTCACAGCCGGCAGTTGCCCCGCTTCAGCAAATACCTGCCCGTTTTTTACCCTTACGCAGAGATGCTATCACGTTTCTTTCTGCCAAAAACAGTCTGTGACGAAAGCGGCAGCAGGATTGACAACAGTTGCCAGAGCCCAGCCCTTGTTATGGCTTGGGCACGCATGATTATGGAACAAAATGATAAGATGGCTTCTCTTCTAGAAGTGATCAACAGGGTTCTTCGGCTTTGGCCGATGCAGGTCAGAGAACTTCAAGAAGCACCGCACGAGGAGTTTGTCTACGATATTTCGGTAAGCGACAATGAAAATTTTTTGACGGCGGAAGGTATTTTCGTTCACAACTCCCGCGCGGGTGCCCAAGTCCCATTTTCTTCGCTCAATGTGGGTACTGACACATCGGAGGTGGGCAGAGCGATTACACGTTCCATTCTGCGAGCCTTTGACCGCGGCTTGGGTAATGGTGAGAGCCCGATCTTTCCAAACTTGGTCTTCAGGACGAAAAAAGGTGTGAACATGGAGCCGGATGACCCTAACTTTGATTTGTTTAAACTGGCACAAAAAGTGGCCGCTAAGCGACTGAATCCCACATTTAGTTTCATGGACACGACTTTTAACGCTAAATTTGGGGAAGAAGTAGCATATATGGGTTGTCGTACCCGGGTGATCGGTAACCGCCATGGCGAAGAACGATCTGCCGGCCGCGGCAATATTGCTCCCGTTTCCCTGAATTTGCCACGCCTCGCCTTGCAGGCGCGGAATGTGAACCTGTTTTTTGTGGAACTGGACCGTCTGATGCGCTTGGGCGCACGGCAACTGTTGCACCGTTTTGAAATCTTGGGTAATCTGCGGGTTTGTGACCTGCCGTTTTTAATGGGGCAAAGGCTGTATATGGATTCGGAAAAGCTGGCGTGGGACGAGCCTATTAAAGAAGTGATTAAGCATGGTACGCTGGCCGTTGGATTTATCGGGCTGGCGGAAACTTTACAAGCGCTGATCGGCAAACACCACGGGGAAGACCGGGAAGCTCAGGATTTAGGTTTGAAAATTATTTCTCATATGGGTAGAAGGATGGAACAGTTTTCCGAAGAATTTGACTTAAACTTTACGCTGGTGGCTACGCCGGCGGAGGGTCTTTCCGGGCGCTTTGTTAAAATGGATCGTGATATTTATGGCGTGATTCCGAAAGTAACAGACAAAGAGTATTACTCAAACTCATTCCATATTCCTGTGAACTACCGTATGTCGCTTTTCGACAAGCTTTCTCTAGAGGGAGAGTACCATAAATATTGTAACGCCGGGCATATTTCTTATGTGGAGTTGGATGCGCCGCCAGGGGAAAACGTAGAAGCGGTTGAGGAAATTATTTCCCAGATGTCTGTGTCCGACATTGGCTATGGTGGAATCAATTATCCTATTGATGAATGCCGCAGTTGCGGGTATAGCGGGATTGTGTCCGACTGCTGCCCGGGATGCGGCAGTAGCGAAGTGCGCCGGATTCGGCGGATTACCGGTTATCTTTCCACAGATGATCGCTTTAATAGCGCCAAGCAGGCGGAGCTGCGCGACAGAAAGACGCATTGCAATTAGCAGTGCGGGCTTGTGCGGCAGTGAGCAGATCTGAGCAAGGAGGGCAGGCATGAAATTGAAACTTGCAGGACTGCAACATGACAGTGTGGTCGACGGACCAGGCTTAAGAACGTCAGTCTTTCTTCAGGGCTGCCCGCATCTTTGTCCCGGCTGCCACAACCCACAGACCCAGAATTTCGCAGCAGGAAGATGGCTGGATGTGACTAAGCTGGCTGAAGAAATATGTGCTGACAGCCGAGTGCGTCGCGTGACTTTCTCCGGCGGGGAACCATTTGCCCAGGCAGAACCGTTAGCTATGCTGGCGGAAATCTTAAAAAAGGCCGGTTGCCATTTGCTGATTTACTCCGGCTATACCTATGAGCAATTAAAGGAAAAGGCTTTGACTGACAAAGCTACGGCAGCATTACTTGCCGCGGGAGACATGTTGATTGATGGGCCGTTTCTTATGGCGGAGCGTGACATTTCGCTCAGATACCGCGGTTCACGGAACCAGCGGATTATTGACTTGCCTGCCACAATGCAGGCCGGTTCGCCGGTTCTCTCGTCGTTACATTCTCGCGGGCAGGAACAGTTGTATGGTTAAGGAAGAAATCAGAACGGCTGGAGAGATCAGCTATCTAACTTTTGAAAATCTACATTCCAGCGAAGTCCTGCATGCTTTTACCCTTCGCCGTGGAGGCGTAAGCGTGGCACCATACAATACCTTAAATCTTGGCGGCCATGTGGGGGACGAGCCGGCTGCTGTGAAAAAAAACCGGCAGCTGCTCGCAGAAGCTCTAGGATATCAAGGACATCACGTGGTTTCGGGGCAGCAGACTCACGGCATTAAGATCGAACAGGTTGTGGCAGGAAACCGGCTTTCTGCCTCTGGGGGTGCTGAAATTGTGCTGCCGGATACAGACGGTCTGATTTGTCTTGAACCGGATGTGGTTTTACTGGCGTATGCGGCTGATTGTACGATTCTCTTTTTCTTTGACCCGCAGCGGCGCTGCATCGGGCTGGCTCATGCCGGCTGGCGTGGGGCAGTGGCCGGCATGGCGCCAGCGATGGTGGAGGCTATGGCCCGATTGGGTTGCCTGCGCCAAAACATTCGTGTGGCGCTCTCGCCGTCAATCGGACCATGTTGTTATCAGGTTGGCGATAATGTCGCACGGGAGGTTGCTAGTCATCTGGCCAGGGATGTGCTTTTGCAAGGCAAGGACGGATTCTATCTGGATTTACCGGGGTATCATTTGCGGCTATTGCAGGAAGCAGGCATTATGGCAAAGAATATTATAAGCAGCCGCTATTGTACAAGCTGCCATCAACAGCACTTTTTTTCCTACCGCTTTGACGGCGGCAGGACAGGGCGGATGGCCGGGATTATTTCTTTGACGCCAAGCAGGAAGGCAATAATATGAAACGAAAAAAAAGATTTGCCGTAATTATCGGCAAGGGGAAGAAAAAAGGCATTAGGGAGAAATTTCTCCAGGGGATTATGACATTGGTTGTGGCAGTACTCGTTTTACAGGTAGCCTATTTTTTTGCCAGAAGCACACTGACCGGTCTGCTGCTAAAAACTGTCGTCAGCGAGGAGAGCGTGTTGGAGCAGCTTGTTTCAGTTAGCGGAGTAATTGTGCGCGAAGAGCATGTGGTGGCGGCGCCGGTTACCGGCACCGTCCGCTGGGTAGCTGCTGCCGGCGCGCGGCTGGCGGCAGGAGCGAGTGTAGCTAAGATTTATACTGCGGACGGCGACGTGCAAAATATTGCCGCACCGGTATCCGGCGTGATGATTCCTGTGCTTGACGGACTAGAAGGCGCGTTGCAACCGGCTGACTTGGAGCGGGTTGATGTGTCAGAAGTTCGTAAGCTGTCTGAAAAAAACCAAGCCGTGCCGGATGGTGCAGAAATAAAGCAGGGTACCATTTTTTTTAAGTTGGTAGACAATTTTAGCTGGTATTATGTCGTTGATTTGACCAGAGCTGATTTTGCGCTGTTGACACCGCAAAGAAACCGCCTGCGTTTCGCTTTCTCGCCGGAAGAAGAAGTGCCGGCTTCATGGGCGGTGCTCAAAGAAGACGCAGATACTGTCCGCTTGGCTTTTGCGCTCAGCGAGGATGTGGAAGGTTTCTTTGTTCAACGGCTTAGCGATGCGGAAATCGTGGTGAGCAGAATTACAGGTTTTGTCTTGCCATCGTCGGCGCTGATTTCGCGGGGAGCTGAACAAGGAGTCTACCTTCTTGAAAAGTCGCTAGTGAGCTTTCTGCCAGTCAAAGTGCTGGGCGAGGTGGGGGAGAACGTGGTGATTGAGGGTGTCAGGAGCGGAAGAACAGTGATAATAAATCCGTTTCTCGTCAGGGAAGGACAGCGCCTATGAGCAGTTTGGCGGCACGGTTGGCAGAGTTCCGTATTCGTTTGTCTCGGGCGACACAGCGCAGCGGCCGTGGCAATGTGGGCATGGTAGCAGTTACTAAAACGGTGCCGACTGCAATCATTGCTGAGGCGATAGCTCTGGGTTTGACAGTTTTCGGGGAAAATCGCGTACAGGAGGCGTGGCCTAAAATAGAAGCCTTGCCAACAGTCGAGTGGCATTTTATTGGGCGCCTGCAGACTAACAAAGTAAAGGATGTGGTGGGACGGTTTCAGCTGATTCACTCTCTGGACCGCTGGCGCTTGGCAGAGGCATTGCAGAGAGAGGCGCAAGCGCAAAACTTGCGGGTTAGCGTGCTGATTCAAGTTAATCTGGGCGGCGAAGAGCAAAAGGGAGGGATCTCTCCCGCAGAGCTTCAAGATTTTCTTTCGGCTACGGTTGACTTGCCGCAGTTGCAGGTGGAAGGTCTGATGGCAATCCCGCCATACATGACAGATCCGGAGGAAGCCCGGCCATATTTTCGGGAAATGTTCCGGTTGTTTAGCGACTGTCGGCTGCCCGGCAGAGGAATGAAGATATTATCTATGGGCATGTCTAATGATTTTGAAGTGGCAATTGAAGAAGGCGCCAATCTGATCCGGGTGGGCAGCTTGCTGTTTGGCAGAGAAAAATATAGTCAGGGGGAATGAAGGTGGCAAAAATCTGGGAGAAAGTGTTGTCGTTTCTGGGCTTGATGGAAGTGACTGAAGAAGAGGAAATTATTGAGGATTCGGAATTTGTTCGTCCTCCCGCCCGCAAAGGAGCGGTACTGAATTTACATAGTGCCAAGAATATGCGCCTTGTGATTATTAAGCCGATGGAGTTCCAAGAAGCTCAACAGATTGTCGAGCATATTAAAAACAGGAAACCGGTTCTTGTTAATCTGGAAGAGACAGATAAGAACGAAGCTAAGCGGATCATTGATTTTATCGCCGGGGCTACATTTGCACTAGATGGCAATATGCAGAAGGTGAGTCAGCAGATTTTTGTCTTTGCGCCTGCGCAGGTAGAGGTAAATGCAGAAATTCGTAAAGAATTAAGTGGTCGGGGTGTGGCTGCTACACTGGAAGATTAAGGAGCTGATTGTTATTCCCACTTTTTCATTGGCTTACAACCTTGTTGCCTTGATTGGCCTAATGTTTCAGTTATTTTACTACATGTTGTTCGGACGTATTATTTTCTCCTTCATCCGCTTGGGCAGGGATGCTAACCCTACGCTGCTGTCAGTTCGCCAATTTATCAATCTTGTGACAGAACCGGTGTTGTCACCAATCCGCAAGCTGATTCCGCCGCTTCATCTGGGGAATGGAGCATATTTCGATTTGTCCGCACTGATTTTGATTATTTTGTTACCCTATCTCGAACGGCTGATGATCAGGCTGGTTTTGCTGATTTTTTAGCACTGGAGGCACTATGGAACGGGAAAAAATATTGCAACGCTTTGTGCAAGAGCTTGAACGGATTACGGCGGGAATAATTCTCGACCGGATCGAGCAACTGGAAAAGAATGGACAGTGGCAAGTCAGCGATTTCTTGGACCCGCACCAACAGCGGACGGCAGACCGCGTTTTACATTTTTTCCAGGAGCTAAAATCCGTCACCTGGGGCGGTTATCCAGAGGCGGAACGGTGCCGCCTGCTATTTTATCCGGCGGAGCGGCAAGCCGGTACAGCAGATGTGGCTCTTGCTGCCCTGGAGGTTGATGCAGGTATGCGGGCGGAGCAGCTTACCCATCGCGATTTTCTCGGCGCCATTTTAGGACTTGGGCTGCGCCGGGAAAAAATCGGCGACATCTTGGTTTTGGAGCAAAGAAAAGCGCAAATTATCGTTCAGCCAGAAATTTTGCCTTTTTTGCTCTCAAGCTGGGAAGAAGTAGGCAAATATAGTGTTGCTGTCCGGGAAATAAAGCTCGAGCAACTTGCCCCGCCACCAATCCAGGTTAAAGAAATTAAAACTACGGTGGCCAGCCTGCGCCTGGATGCGGTAGCAAGTGCCGGTTTTGCCTTGTCTCGCAGTAAACTGGCACCGGCAATCCGTGCCAACCAAGTTAAGCTGAATTGGCAGTCTGTAACTAGCGCCAGCGCTTCTGTAAAAGCGGGAGATATAATTTCTTTGGCTGGGCGTGGACGGGTGGAGGTAGCGGAAGTTCTTGGCGAAAGCAAGAAAGGGCGGATTCAGCTTTTGCTGAAAAAAAGGCTGTAAAGGGCAGGATTTTAGTCATTCTTCAGCGAAATAATGGGAGAGATGGAAAATTATGCGGAGGTGGATAGTGTGCCGTTAACGCCGATTGATATTCAGAATAAAGAATTTAGCCGCTCAATGCGAGGGTACTCTCCCAGGGAAGTGGATGAATTTCTGGAACATTTGTCTAAAGATTATGAGACACTGATTAAAGAAAATATTTCTACAAAGGAGCAGCTTTCTCAGTTAAAGGACAAGCTGAGCCACTACCATAAATTGGAAGAAACGCTGCATAATGCGATCGTGGTTGCTCAGGAAGCAGCGGAGGAAGTGAAGCGGAACGCTTCAAGGGAAGCTGAGCTGATTCGGCGCGAGGCTGAAAAAGATGCGGCCCGTAATATGGATGAGGCTCGTTATAAAGCGAGCAAAATCCTTTCAGAGCATGAAGAGGTGTATAAGCAGGCACAAATTTACAAGATGCGTTTCCGCTCCTTGGTGGAGGCACAGTTGGCTGCTCTAGAAATGGAAGATTGGTATACGCTTAATTTAGCGCAGGATCGGGATGCGGTTAAGCGCGGCGCCTAAAGCACACTGCTTGAGCCGGACGCTCTGCCTTGACAGGCGACTGCTTTTTTGTTTATAATGAAGCCGTTATCTAAGGAAGCGGCCGCAAAGTATTTTTGCGGCTAGCGGGATGGTGCCGCCGGTCGAAACGCTCGTCCTCATGATAGGACGGGTGTTTTTTTAGAGGTGCACCATGCAATTGACGGAGGGACATAATAGTGGAAAAAGATTATGCTAAGACGCTGAATTTGCCGCAAACAGAATTTCCGATGCGGGCCGGGTTGCCGCTGCGTGAGCCGGATTTTTTGGCGAAATGGCAAGAACTTGACATTTATCAAAGAGTGCAGGAAAAAAGACAAGGGCAGCCTAAATATATTTTGCACGATGGGCCGCCGTACGCTAACGGCGACATACACATGGGAACGGCCATGAATAAAGTGTTAAAAGATATTATTGTTAAACACAGAAGTATGCTGGGTTTTGACGCGCCCTATGTTCCCGGCTGGGATACGCACGGTCTGCCGATCGAACATCAGGTGGTAAAAGTGGGTAAAATTAAACGCAGCGAAGTTTCTCCGGTGGAGTTTCGCCGCCATTGCCGCGATTTTGCGCTGCGCTTTCTTGATGTGCAGCGAGAACAGTTTAAGCGGCTGGGAGTAAGGGGAGATTGGGACAATCCTTATGTGACTTTGAAACCGGAATTTGAAGCCAGACAGATTACGGTCTTTGGGGAAATGGCACAAAAAGGTTATATTTACAAAGGCTTAAAGCCGGTGCACTGGTGTCCGCAGTGTGAAACTGCGCTGGCGGAAGCAGAAATTGAGTATAATGAGCATCGGTCGCCGTCTATCTATGTCCGCTTTCCGGTGTTTGATGACAGAGGAAAGTTGGCGCCGGCAGCAGAGGTTTACTTTGTGATTTGGACTACTACTCCTTGGACGATTCCTGCCAATTTGGCCATTTGCCTCCATCCTGAGTATAGCTATCTTCGCATAAGCACGCCGGAGCACGGCGACTTAATTTTAGCCGAGGAACTGCTCGGTAACGTAATTGAGACTCTGCAGATTACGGGCTATAAGGTGTTGGGCAAATATAAAGGCGCAGATTTGGAAGGCATTCTTTGCCAGCACCCGCTATATGAGCGGATGTCACCGATCGTACTTGGCAGGCATGTGACGCTCGAGGCAGGTACTGGCTGTGTACATACAGCCCCGGGTCACGGCCAGGATGATTACGAGGTGGGCCTTAAGTACGGGTTGGATATTCTTGCTCCCTTGGATCATGCCGGTTGCTTCACCGGCGAAGCAGGCCCTTTTGCGGGACTTCATTATCAGGAAGGTAACAAGCAGGTGACACAAGCGTTAAAAGACGCAGGCGCTCTTTTGTACTTTTCCTTTATTAAGCACCCTTATCCACATTGCTGGCGCTGCAAAGAGCCGGTACTCTTCAGAGCTACTGAACAGTGGTTCGCCTCGGTGGAAGGATTTCGGCAAGCGGCGCTGTCGGCGATTAAAGAGGTGCAGTGGATTCCGGCCTGGGGGCAGGAGCGGATTTACAATATGATTGTGGATCGGCATGACTGGTGTATTTCCCGTCAGCGTGTCTGGGGAGTGCCCATCCCCATCTTTTACTGCACCGCCTGCAACAAAGAACTAATCAACGAAGACACAATTCGGGCAGTGGTGGAGTTGTTTGGCAAGGAAGGCTCTGACGCATGGTTTATTCGTGACGCGTCGGAAATCCTGCCGGCGGGCACTTTATGTCCCGGCTGCAGCCACGCCGAATTTCGCAAGGAAACTGATATTATGGACGTCTGGTTTGATTCCGGCTCCACCCATGCTGCCGTATTAGAAACTTATCCTGAACTGAGGTCGCCTGCCGACCTGTATTTGGAAGGGTCAGACCAGTACCGCGGCTGGTTCCAATCTTCGCTGCTTACGTCTGTGGCTACCCGCGGTCGTGCGCCCTACAAAGCCACGCTGACCCATGGGTGGGTGGTTGATGGCGAAGGCAAAAAAATGTCCAAGTCGTTGGGTAATGTGATCGCCCCGGAGCAGATTATCAAACAGTATGGTGCCGATATTTTGCGGCTCTGGGTTTCTTCTTCGGATTTCAAGAGCGATGTGCGGGTCTCCCACGATATTTTGAAACAACTGGTGGAAGTATATCGCAAAATTCGTAATACCATACGTTACTTTTTAGGGAATTGCTATGATTTTAATCCCGAAACAGACAAAATGCCTTACAGCGAACTGGACGAACTGGACCGTTACGCTTTGCATCGTCTGCAGCTCTTGGTGGAGAGAGTCAGCCGCGCCTATGCTGAATTCGACCTGCACGTCGTATTCCATACCATTCACAATTTTTGTGTGCTGGAAATGTCCAACTTTTATCTGGATGTTTTAAAAGATAGGCTATATACTTCGCCGGCTGCTTCTCCGGCCCGCCGTTCCGCACAGACGGCAATGCACGAAATTCTGGTTGTACTTGTTAGACTGATCGCACCGGTGCTCACTTTTTCCGCAGAAGAAGTTTGGGAATATCTCCCTGGGAAGAAGGAGGTGTCGGTACAGTTGGCAGATTGGCCTAAGACGTCCGAGGAGTACAAAGATAATCTACTGGCTGCCCGCTGGCAAAAATTGCTGGAGTACAGGGAAATTGTGACCGGTCAGTTGGAAGAAGCGCGCAAAGAGAAGCTAATCGGCGCATCGCTGGGTGCTGCCCTTGAACTCTACCCGGATGAAGTGGCATACGAAGCGCTTGCGCCGTTTAGGGAGCGCTTGGCGGAAATATTTTTAGTTTCTGCTTGCAGCCTGCATCAGCCGGGAAACGTGTCGGGTGTGCTGCCGGCTGAAAAAGGGCTGGCACTCAAGGTAAGCCCGGCAAGCGGCGAAAAATGTGGGCGTTGCTGGCTGATTCATCCCGGGGTGGGTGAAAACAGAGAGCATCCCACAATTTGTCCGCGTTGCAGCCAGATTGTGGCTTAGCAGTGCTAGCTAAAGGAATTGCGCTGTTATTTTAACATGCCCTGTGGTAAGATAACAACGAGGTGGTGCGAAATGGAAAGGGAAGTTTTCGTCGCTATTATTCGGGAAAATTTGGAAGATGGCAGGCTTTATTGTGCAAAGGCATTCGAGCTAGCGGCAGCGCATGGTTTTAAGCTTTGGCAGGTCGGTCAAATTTGTGAGGAAGAGAAGATAAAAATTAAAGGCTGCCAACTAGGCTGCTTCTAGGAGAACAGAATGCTGACAGTGCTAAGTGTGGCGGAGGCAAAAGCAAAAATTTTGGCTGCTGTACCGGCTGGAACAGAGCAAGAGCGCATTTTGCTTACGGCTGCTACGGGCCGCACGTTGGCTGAGCCGGTAGCGGCAAAGGAAGATTTGCCGTCGTTTGCTCGCTCAACCATGGATGGCTTTGCAGTTAGAGCGCAAGATAGTTACGGGGCGTCGGAGGCTATGCCGGCGCTCTTTGATGTAGGCGGAGAAATTTTAATGGGCTGGGCGCCGGAAGTAGCATTGGCTCCCGGACAGGCAATGCGGATTGCTACCGGCGGGATGTTGCCGGCGGGCAGTGATGCGGTGGCAATGGTGGAACACACAGAAATGCTGGGTGGCAAGAGCATGGCTCTGAACAGGGCCGTGGCACCGGGCGAGAATATCATTCTCAGGGGCGAAGATCTCCGGGCCGGCGAAAGCATCTTGCTTCCGGGACAGGTGCTGAGGCCTCAGGATATCGGTGTTCTGGCGGCACTGGGAGCGCAGCTGGTGACTGTAGCAAAAAAACCGCGGGTGGCTATTTTTTCCACCGGGGATGAGCTGGTGATGCCGGATGTGGAGCCTAAAGCAGGCCAAATTCGGGATATTAACTCATATATGCTCGCTTCCTGGGTAGAAAGTTGTGGGGCGGTGGCAGACCGTCGCGGCATTATTCCGGACAGCAGAGACGCTCTTAGGGCCGCTTTGCAGGAAACCGGCACTTATGACTGTATTCTTCTTTCAGGTGGCAGCTCTGCCGGGACACGCGATTACACCGCGGCATGTATTGATGAACTGGGGAAACCGGGAGTGCTCTTCCATGGTGTCTCAATGCGCCCGGGGAAGCCGCTGATTTTTGGTGTGGTTAACGGAAAACCGTATTTTGGCTTGTCGGGCAATCCTGCGTCTGCCATGGTTGGGTTTTTGCTCCTGGTACGTCCGCTGCTTTGGCAAATGCAGGGAGCAACCGAGACGCTTCCGTTGTTTCGGGCCAAAGTGGAGCGGAATCTGTCGTCTGCCAGTGGTCGGGAGGATTATATTCGCGCTTGGCTGTATGCCGAGGGAGATGAGCTCTGGGCCCGTCCCATTCTGGGGCAGGCGAACCTGATTTCCACTGTGGTGCGGGGGAATGCTTTGCTCCGTATTCCGCAAAATAGTGAAGGGGTGGAAGCCGGGGAGTCGGTGGAAGTATTGTTAATTTAGGGCTGAGGTGAACTTTTTTGTCAGAAAAACGGAGACGCTATTTGCATAATACGCCTGTGGCTGAAGCCAAGAATCTTTTTCTTGGCCGTCAGTGGGGGCTAACACAGGAAGAAATTCTTCCGGTAGCAGCAGCAGTGGGAAGAGTTACAGCGAAAGCCGTCTTTGCTAAAATGTCCTCGCCCCATTACCATGCTGCGGCAATGGATGGGGTGGCTGTGCGGGCGGTCGATACGAGGGGGGCAAGTGAGACTTTTCCCAAACGGCTGCTTCTGGGGGAGCAGGCCTTTCCCGTGGATACAGGGAATGCTCTTCCCTCGGGTTGTGATGCGGTGATCATGGCGGAAGACATTTTCGAGCATGGAGAAGTAATTGAAATTATGGCGGCGGTGGCTCCTTGGCAGCATGTCCGCCCCATTGGCGAAGATATTGTGGCCACGGAAATGCTACTACCGGGTGGTCACCGTCTTGGCGCTGTGGACGCAGGCGCACTGCTGGCCGGAGGCTTGACCAGCGTTGCAGTACGTAGAAGACCCAGAGTGGCAATAATCCCCACCGGGAATGAATTGGTTACTGCAGGGATAAAGCCCAACCCAGGCCAGATTGTCGAATATAACTCCACCATTTTTTCTGCCTTAGTGGCAGAATGGGGGGGTGAAGCTCTTAAACAAGAGATTGTGCGGGATGATTTTGAGCTGATTAAAGCGGCGGTGCTCAATGCATCCCGGATAAGCGATGTGGTGCTGGTTAATGCGGGCTCCTCTGCCGGGCGCCGGGATTATACTGCTGATGTGGTGGCCCAGTTGGGAGAAGTGCTCATCCATGGGGTGGCTGTTCGCCCGGGGAAGCCGGTTATCTTAGGCGTTGTGGCAGGCAAGCCGGTGATTGGCGTGCCCGGTTACCCGGTTTCGGCGGTGGTCTCATTGGATCTTTTTCTCAAACCCTTACTCTATGCGCTCCAGGGTCAGCAAGAACCGAAAAGGCCTGTGGTCCGGGCGGCTTTCTCCCGGCAGATCACTTCCCCACTGTCTGCGGAGGAGTGGATTCGTGTCAAAATAGGTTCTGTGGCAGAACGCTATGTGGCTACCCCTCTGGCAAGAGGGTCGGGCGTAATAACCTCCTTGGTGAGAGCCGATGGAATTGTCCGCATCCCTCAACAAAAGGAAGGAATTGTGGCTGGTGAACTGGTGACTGTGGAACTCTTGCGTTCATTGCTTGACATAGACCAGACAATAGTTTGTAGCGGTAGCCACGATTTAACATTAGATATCCTCGGAGATCTACTGAGTCAACACTATCCAGGATTTTCTCTGTCGTCTGCCCACGTAGGCAGTACCGGGGGTATTATGGCTTTGCGGCGCGGCGAGGCACATTTGGCAGGCATTCATTTGCTGCATGAAGAAACGGGCCAGTATAATCTGCCGTTTCTGCAGCAGTTTCTCCCTGACCTTCCGCTGGTGCTCGTGACGCTGGTGGAACGGGAGCAGGGGTTGATGGTTCAGCCCGGCAACCCTCAGGGAATTAGCCAGATTGCCGATTTGGCTCGGAGAGATGTGACGTTCATCAATCGCCAGCGCGGCGCCGGGACGAGGTTACTCTTAGATGCCTGCCTGAGAAAAGACGGTATTGCAGCGGAAGCTATCAGAGGCTATCACCGGGAAGAGTATACTCATTTGGCGGTAGCGGCAGCAGTGTCAGCCGGTTCAGCCGATGTTGCTCTTGGCGTATTTGCGGCGGCGCAAGCACTAGGGCTTGATTTTATCCCGCTCGCCAAAGAACGCTATGATTTAGCTATTCCCGCTAAATTTTATACTGACTTAAATTTACAAAAACTGCTGCAGTTGATTCGCTCTGACCAATTTAAACAGGCAGTAAATGAGCTGGGGGGATATCACACTGAAAAGACAGGTCAAATTGTCTGGCAAGGAGAGTGATTGATTATGCAGTCATTTCGAGTAGCCGTTCTGACTGCCAGTGATAAAGGCGCCCGGGGTGAACGTCAGGATGAAAGCGGTCCTCTGATTAGGGAAATGGTAGAAGCTGCCGGTGGCAATGTGGTCATTTATGAGGTGGTGCCTGATGAGTTTAGTGTCTTGCGTGACAAACTGGTGGCGTACACTGATGACCGGCAGATTCATCTAGTGCTGACTACAGGCGGAACAGGGTTAAGTCCGCGAGACAACACACCGGATGCCACTTTAGCTGTGATCGAAAAACAGGTTCCAGGTATGGCGGAAGCAATGAGGGCCTTCGGTCTGCAAAAAACGCCTCATGCCATGCTTTCCCGCGCCGTCTGCGGCATTAGGAACAGAACTTTAATTGTGAATTTGCCCGGCAGCCCCCGGGCAGTACGGGAAAATCTGGGCGTCATTCTGCCTGCTATCCCACATGCGCTCGATGTGCTTTGCGGGCAGACTGGCGAGTGTGCAAATTTGCGGAAAAATGATGTATAAGTTCTTGTTAGGGGAGTATACTATTTTGTGTTAAACAGGAAAAATTAGAGAGAAGAAGAAAAAAAGTAATATTTTGAGTTAATTAAGGATAAATGCAATTATTTGCAAAATAATTCCCGGCAGCATAGTTGCATCATTCTCTATTTTCGTATATAGTTGTTGTTGTGGCAATTAGCACTCACAAGCAGTGAGTGCTAAAAGGAAAAGATCAATTTTAAAAAGGAGGTCAATCCATGAACATCAAACCATTATCAGACCGTGTTGTGATTAAAGTGCTGGAGGCTGAAAAACAAACTGCCAGCGGCATTGTCCTGCCTGACAAGGCTAAAGAGAAGCCGCAAGAAGGCGAAGTTGTGGCAGCAGGAAACGGCCGTATTCTAGAAAACGGCAACCGTGTAGAAATGGACGTTAAAGTTGGCGATCGAATTCTTTTCTCCAAATACGCCGGCACCGAAGTTAAGCTGGAAGGCAAAGAATACCTGATTATGCGTCAGGAAGATATTCTTGCCAAGCTGCTCTAAACGTACTTAAAGTCTAATCAAACAGGAGGTAGAGAGATCCATGGCAAAACAGATTATGTTTCGTGAAGAAGCTCGCCGCGCCTTGGAAAAGGGCGTTAACCAATTAGCGGATACAGTAAAAGTAACTCTTGGCCCCAAAGGCCGCAATGTTGTGCTCGATAAAAAATTTGGCAGTCCGCTGATTACAAATGACGGGGTGACAATTGCCCGTGAAATCGAGCTGGAAGACCCATTTGAAAATATGGGCGCTCAGTTGGTTAAAGAAGTGGCTACTAAGACGCAGGATGTGGCCGGCGACGGGACTACTACAGCCACACTGCTCGCTCAAGCCATTATCCGCGAAGGGATTAGAAATGTCACCGCCGGCGCCAATCCCATGGCCATCAAGCGCGGGATTGAAAAAGCTGTGAAAGTTGCTGTCGATGAAATTAAGTCTCAGTCTAAGCCTGTGGAAACGAAAGAAGCCATTGCCCAGGTAGCCTCCATTTCAGCAACAGACGAAGAAATCGGTCGCCTGATTGCCGAAGCAATGGAAAAAGTAGGCAAGGATGGTGTTATCACCGTTGAGGAGTCCAAAGGCTTCACCACAGATCTGAATGTGGTGGAAGGGATGCAGTTTGACCGCGGTTATATTTCTCCCTACATGGTTACAGATGCGGAAAAAATGCAAGCCGTTCTTGATGAGCCCTTTATCATGATGACAGATCGTAAAATCGGCAATATTCATGATATTCTCCCGATCTTGGAAAAAGTGGTTCAGTCCGGTCGTCCCCTGCTGTTGGTAGCAGAAGACGTTGAAGGCGAGGCACTGGCTACTCTTGTAGTTAACAAACTGCGTGGCACTTTCAACTGCGTGGCTGTTAAAGCACCCGGTTTCGGCGACCGTCGTAAAGCCATGCTTCAAGACCTCGCCATTCTTACCGGCGGCCAAGTAATTTCCGAAGATTTAGGGCTGGACATGAAAAACATCGAGATTTCCATGCTGGGACGCGCGCGTCAGGTTATTGTCAATAAAGAAGATACTGTCATTGTGGGCGGGACAGGCGAAGCCGCTGAAATTAAGAAGCGTATTAACCAAATCCGTGTGCAGATTGAAGAAACAACTTCCGAATTTGACAAGGAGAAGCTGCAGGAACGTTTAGCCAAGCTGGCTGGCGGTGTTGCCGTCATTGAGGTTGGCGCAGCTACCGAAGTCGAAATGAAAGAGAAGAAGTTGCGCATTGAAGATGCTCTTTCTGCTACACGCGCCGCAGTAGAAGAAGGAATTGTTTCCGGCGGAGGCACCGCCTATATTAATGCACTGCCTGCTTTGGATAAGATTCAGGCAGAAGGTGATGAGGCGACAGGCGTAAGAATTATCCGTCGCGCCTTGGAAGAGCCGGTGCGGCAGATTGCCATTAACGCCGGGCTGGAAGGCTCCGTGATTGTGGAACGGGTAAAGGCGGAGAAGCCTGGCATAGGTTATAACGCTGCGACAGGTGTCTATGTAAATATGATTGAAGCCGGGATTGTTGACCCTGCAAAAGTGACGCGTACCGCGTTGCAAAACGCTGCCAGCATTTCCGCTATGTTCTTAACCACAGAAGCTGTGGTCACAGATAAGCCTGATGAGAACAAAGCGTCGGGCATGCCGCAAATGCCCCCAATGTAAGTAAATAACTCAAAACAAAGTGACTCAAAACAAATAAAAAAATAGCTTCGCTCTTGCGAGGCTATTTTTTTATTTCCTACCGTTCCCTTTGCAAGTCAATATTGCCTGTATATGGGCAATAGGGCGACGAAAACTAGAAGTGGCAATTGTTTTGCGGTTGGAAAGGGGGTTTTGTTTATGCAGGAATGTTTTGAGCTTAACGAGCAAGACAAACGCTTTATGCGCCTGCGACAGTCGATAGAGGAGCTGAGACAGCAGCGTGGGGCGCTGATTACGGTGTTGCATCAAGCGCAGGAGATTTACGGGTTCTTGCCCGAAAAATTACAGGAACATATTGCGGAAGAATTGAGTGTGCCACTGAGCGAGGTGTGCGGTGTAGTCAGCTTTTATTCATATTTTAGCATGAAACCACGGGGAAAGTATCTGATCCGGGTTTGTCTGGGGCCGTTCTTGATAGTCAGCGTGCCGAAATTATCGAAGCAGTTCGACGCAATTTCCCGCAGGGAGGCAAGCGATGACTAAAAAAGACAGTTTTGGAAAAAAATTTGCTGCACCTGTAGTGTCACTGACTATTGATGGTCAAAATGTTCAGGCTGCCCAAGGAAGTACTCTGCTGGAAGCAGCTCGAAAAAGCGGTGTAAATATTCCCTCGCTTTGTTATCTGCGAGAAATTAATCAGGTAGGTGCTTGTCGCATTTGCGTTGTGGAAATTAATAATTCGCCCACATTGCAGGCAGCCTGCGTCTTCCCAGTCAGTCAGGGCTTAGTCGTCCGCACCAACACAAAGAAAATCCAAGACGCAAGACGAGCTGTACTGGAACTGCTACTGTCTAACCACCCTGCCGATTGTTTTTCCTGTATTCGTAATCTAAACTGTGAGCTGCAGGCGCTGGCACATGAGTTAAATATTCGGGAAATCCGTTTTGCAGGCGACAAGATTAGGATTCCGCTGGATACTGAATCGGCAGCCATTGAGCGTGAGCCGGAAAAGTGTATTCTCTGTTACCGGTGTGTTAGTATTTGCAGTAAAATTGTTACCGCTAATGTTTACACCATGTTAAACAGGGGTTTTAAGGCGTTTGCGGCGCCTGCCTTTAATCGCAGCTTGGCAGATGTTTCCTGCACTACCTGCGGACAATGCGTGACAGTCTGTCCTACCGCGGCGTTGCGGGAAAAGGATCAAACAGAGGAAGTATGGGCTGCGCTTGCAAATCCGGATCTTTATGTGTTGGTACAGACAGCCCCCAGTATCCGGGTGACCATCGGGGAAGAATTTGGTATGGCGTATGGCACGGTGATGACAGGGCAGATGGTGTCAGCACTGCGCAAGCTGGGCTTTGATAAGGTGTTCTACACAGATTTTACCGCTGATATGACCATCGTGGAAGAGGGTTATGAATTTCTGGAAAAACTGCAACACAACGGTCCCTGGCCTCATCTTAGCTCTTGCAGCCCGGGCTGGGTAAAATTTTGCGAACATTTTTATCCGGAATTTCTGGGTAATATTTCTACCGTAAAATCGCCCATGTCCATGTTTGGCGCATTGGCGAAAACATTTCATGCCGAAGCGCTTGGTATAGCACCGGAGAGGATATTCGTGGTGGGAATCATGCCGTGCACAGCCAAAAAATATGAGGCGGCGCGGCCTGAACTTAGTGACAGCGGCCTAAGAAACGTTGATGTGGTTTTAACTACTCGGGAGTTTGCCAGGATGATCCGCCAAGCAGGTCTTGATTTCGTGCACTTAGCGGAGGAGGATTTCGACACGCCGTTAGGTGAGTCGAGCGGAGCCGGCACCATTTTTGGCGCGACCGGCGGCGTGGCAGAAGCGGCCATCCGCACGATTTATGAGCACCTTACCGGTCAGGAGTTGCAACAGCCGGAATTTATTCAGGCGCTGAGGGGGATGGACGGAGTCAAGGTAGCCAATATTAAGATTTTGGATAAAAAAATAAAGCTGGCGATTGCCCATGGTACCGGCAACGCCAGGCTGTTGTTAGATAAAATTAAAAAAGGCGAAGAAATGTATCATTTCATTGAAATCATGGGCTGTCCCGGCGGGTGCGTGGGGGGAGGCGGGCAGCCGATTTTAGCTAAAAAACAGCGTTGGGAGAAAAATCGAGATTACCGGATGGACAGGGCAGATGCGCTCTACCGGATTGACGAGCAAAAAGAGTTGCGTAGAGCTCACCAAAACCCGGCGGTCTGGGAAATCTACGAGCAATACCTGGATCATCCCCTCAGCGAAAAAGCGAAAAGGCTGCTGCACACAAATTATTTTCGGCGGGGTAAATTTTAGGGTGGTTCACGTTAGCCCTTGCCTTCGATGCCGGCTTCACGTTGCCCTCACTTTTGCGCCGGCCCTCACCTCGCCCTCTCCCGGGGGGAGAGGGGAATTGCCGGGCTTGGAGAGGAGAAATGCCGGGAAGGGGGATTTTTAGAGAAGTGTTAGTTTATTTTGGTGCCTAAAAAGAAGTGTTTATTTGCGGTACTGTTGAGAGGCCTTTTGCCAGGTCTTCCTCGGTGTATTGATAGTCCACAATTTTACCGGAGAGGTAAGCATCATAGGCGGTAAGGTCAAAGTGGCCATGGCCGCTAAGACAAAAGAGAATGGTTTTATCTTCGCCTGCGGCCGTGCACTCTAAGGCGGCATCAATGGCACCGCGAATGGCATGGGCTGATTCGGGGGCAGGCAAAATTCCTTCAGTCCGGGCAAAAAGCATGGCGGCTTCAAAAACCCCTTTTTGGACCGGGGCTTGGGCTTCAATAATTCCTTCGTGGTAAAGTTGGCTGACCAAAGGGGAATCGCCGTGATAGCGTAGGCCGCCGGCGTGAATGCCGGGCGGGATAAAGTCATGGCCTAGGGTATACATCTTAACTAGGGGGGTCAGGGCGGCAGTGTCGCCGTAATCGTAGGTGTATTTGCCCCTTGTCAGCGTAGGACAGGCTGCCGGCTCAATGGCGATGACGCGCATTTCTTTGCCATGAATCTTATCGTAGAGGAAGGGGAAGCTAAGGCCGGCAAAGTTGGAGCCGCCGCCGCAACAGCCGATGATAAAGTCAGGATATTCTCCAACCGACGCCAGTTGCTCCTTTGCTTCCAGACCGATGACCGTTTGGTGTAACAGGACATGATTTAAGACGCTGCCTAAAGCGTAGTTAGTATCGGCTCGGGAAGCGGCGTCTTCCACTGCCTCAGAGATGGCAATACCTAAGCTGCCGGGGGAATCGGGGTTGTCTGCCAGAATTTTGCGGCCGGCGTTAGTTTGCGAGCTGGGGCTGGGAATTACGTTGGCACCCCACACCTCCATGAGCGAACGACGGTACGGTTTTTGGGTAAATGATATTTTTACCATGTAAATCATGCACTCCAGGCCAAAGTAGCTGCAGGCAAGCGAGAGCGCAGTGCCCCATTGGCCTGCACCCGTTTCTGTAGCCAATCTCTTGATGCCGGACTGTTTATTGTAGAACGCCTGGGGAATGGCTGTGTTCGTTTTATGGCTGCCGGCGGGGCTTACCCCTTCGTATTTATAGTAAATGCGTGCCGGTGTGCCTAGAGCCTGTTCGAGGCGGTGAGCACGGAAGAGAGGAGATGGTCGCCACAGACGGTAAATCTCCCTGACTTCTTCGGGGATTTCTACCCAGCGTTTGTCGGTTACTTCCTGTTCAATGATTGCCGCGGGAAAAATGGCGGCAAGGTCGGAGCCTGCCAACGGTTTTTGGGTGCCGGGGTGCAAGGGCGGTGCCGGGGGGTTTGGCATATCCGCCATAATGTTATACCAGGCCTTGGGGATATGCTCCTCACCAAGCAGTATTTTTGTCTGCGTCATCCTTTTCTCCTCCTTAGATTGACAAAGGGGCGTCCCCTTTGCCGCTCTGAAACTTATCATAAATTTATCGAATTAACGTCTAAAAGTCAAGGAAAGAAGGAGGATTGCTTCTTTTGTCGAAGCTAAGTTCAAAAAGTCTGGGAGGTTAGAGATGTTGATACGGGAAATGGTATTGATTCTTGATTTCGGCGGCCAGTATACTCAACTGATTGCGCGCCGGATTCGGGAGCTAAATGTTTATTGTGAGATTCTGCCTTATACCGCAACGCTGGAGCAGATCGAGGCGTTAAATCCTAAAGCTTTAGTTTTTTCCGGCGGAGCGTTTAGTGTATATGGTGAAGGAGCACCGGCTGTCGATCGGCAGTTATATCTGCTGGGCTTGCCAATTTTGGGTATTTGTTACGGCATGCAATTATTGGCTAAAGACCTGGGTGGCGTAGTCCGTGCTGCTGATCGTCGGGAATATGGCAAAACGGAGCTGACAGTTCTGGATAACGGAGATCTTTTTGCCGGATTAGGGAAAGAAGAAGATGTCTGGATGAGCCATAGTGATTTTGTGGAGGAGGCTCCCACAGGCTTTACTGTGACTGCCACCACTCGCAATACGCCGGTAGCCGCTATGTCTGACGCACAACAACAGATTTATGCAGTACAGTTCCATCCGGAGGTGATCCATACACCGCATGGGATGGAGATGCTGAAAAATTTTCTCTTTAATGTGGTGGGGCTTTCTGCCGATTGGAGCATGGGCTCATTTATTGAGTCCACTGTGCGGCAAATCAGGGAAACGGTGGGTGAGGAGGAGCGGGTGGTCTGCGGCCTCTCCGGTGGTGTAGATTCTTCGGTGGCGGCAGTACTTGTGCATAAAGCGATTGGCGACCGTCTGACCTGTATTTTTGTGGACCATGGCCTGCTGAGAAAAGATGAGGCAGAGCAGGTGATGGCGACTTTTTCCGAGCAGTTTCACATGAAAGTGGTTAAAGTAGACGCGGCGGAAGAATTTTTCACTAAGCTGGCGGGGGTAAGCGACCCGGAGAAGAAGCGCAAAATTATCGGCAATGAATTTATTCGCGTCTTTGAGCGGGAAGCGGCTAAGATTGCTCAAGTTGATTACCTGGTGCAGGGAACTCTTTATACCGATGTAATTGAAAGCGGTACGGCCACCGCCGCCGTTATTAAGTCTCACCATAATGTGGGCGGCTTGCCGGCGGATATGAAATTTAAACTGATTGAGCCTTTAAATCATCTGTTTAAGGATGAGGTACGTAAGGTAGGGGAAGAATTGGGAATGTCGACAGAGGTTGTCTGGCGCCATCCGTTTCCCGGCCCTGGTTTGGCAATTCGTGTTCTTGGGGAAGTAACCAGAGAAAAGGTTGCTATTTTGCAAGCAGCAGATGCCATTGTGATTGAGGAAATAAAAAAGGCGGGGCTGTACCGGGAAATCTGGCAAGCTTTCGCTGTCTTGCCTGACATTCGTTCTGTGGGAGTAATGGGTGACTGCAGAACTTATGCTTATACCGTGGCGCTGCGTGCTGTTACCAGCCAGGATGGGATGACTGCAGACTGGTATCGCTTCCCTCTAGATGTATTGGCGCGTATCTCGAACAGAGTAGTTAACGAGGTGCCTCATGTAAATCGCATGGTCTACGATATTACTTCTAAACCGCCATCCACAATCGAGTGGGAATAAGAAAAAATTCCGGCGAAGATTTAATTAATATGGGCGGTGATGGTTTTGCAAATTAACTATTCAAAGTCTGCCGCAAAGGTAATCAATTCACTAGATAAGGCCACGAAACTTAGGATAAAACAAGGTATAGAAGGGTTAACCGAAGCTCCGCCCAAGGGCGATATTAAAATGATGCAGGGCTTTAGTCCGCCGCTATATCGTTTACGCAGTGGCAAGTATCGTGTATTATATGAGTATAATACTGTTGGAGGCAATCAAGTTTTGATGATAAAGGATGTAGGTTCCCGTGGGGATATTTATAAGTGAAGGAGATGAATCATATGTCACCGGTAACAAAACAAATTATAGAAATGATTGATATGCTTCCTGAGCAGGAGCAGCAGCTGGCGTTTGAATTCATAAAAAGAATGGTGCTGGCATGGGATAATGATTTTACCAAGCTAACACCCATTGAAAGAAATAGGCTGGCCGGTGCAGAGAAAGAAATAGCTAACGGCGATATTGTTGATCATTCTGATATTGACTGGAATTAGAGCGGTGGCGATTATAGATGCCAAAGAAAACTAAAGGTTTATCTAGGCAAATGACGAGGGAAGAATGTGCTTGTTTTGAGATTGACAGAACATGCCGAATCTGGTAGTCTGAAAGCAAATAAATAGTGCTCGTATAATCTCAGGGATATGGCCTGAAAGTCTCTACCAGATAACCGTAAATTATCTGACTACGGGGGAAAGTGCGCCTAGGGTTCCGCCGCGTAAGCGGGGCAGGTCCAAGTGGCGCAGGCACAATGTGCTACACCGCAGGGATAAAAGCCCAGACGGGTAGGTTTCGCTCGCGTAACCTACCCGTCTGGGCTTTTTGAATGTTCTGAAATTGCCTTCAATGGTGATTTTCTGTGGTGGTTTTGTGCACGTTTGCTTTGCGCTGGACTGGCTAAAGACAATGGGCTTGCTTTTCCTCGCTATGTCACGGAGGTGGTGGGATCTGGCCATTGGACAAGCTCCAGTTTCGAGTAACAGCTAACAATTAAAGGAGGCTCCCTGAGTTGGAGAAATTTTTCAAGTTAAAAGAACACGGCACTAACGTCAGAACAGAAATTATTGCTGGTATTACTACTTTTATGACGATGGCTTATATTATTTTTGTAAACCCGTACTTGCTGCAGCAGGGAGGAATGAACCAAGCCGGGGCAATGTTTAAGGATGCCCTAGTATTTAATGCAGCAAACGACCCGTATGTGGCTGCGCTGGTTACAGCAACCATCGTTTCCGCCGCACTGACTACTATCCTCATGGGCCTTGTCACAAATTACCCGTTTGCCTTAGCTTCCGGGATGGGGCTTAATGCGTTTTTTGCGTTTACAGTTGCTCCAGTTCACGGCTGGCAAGCTGCTCTTGGTGCGGTGCTTATTTCTGGAATCGTTTTCTTCCTTTTGGCGGCGTTTGGGATTATTAACCAGATTGACAGAGCGGTTCCCACCAGCCTGAAGCGGGCGGTGGCTGCCGGCATCGGTCTTTTTATCGCGCTAATCGGCCTGAAAAATGCCGGGATTGTGGTGGCCAACCCTGCCACACTTGTCGCACTTGGAGATTTAACGGCTAATGGTCCGGCGCTGGCCGCGATTGGTCTATTGATTACTGCTATTTTGATGGCTTTTAAAGTAAAAGGCGCTATTCTGCTGGGTATTATGCTTACCACAATTATCGGGATGTTTACCGGTGTGGCTAACGCACCGCAAAGCGTGTCTGATGTTGTGGGCATGCCGGCCAGCTTGGCTCCCATTGCCTTGCAACTTGATTTTGCCGGTGCTTTGCGTCTTGGCTTTATGGTGATTTTCGCCTTGGTTTTTGTCGATTTGTTTGACAGTATGGGTACGATGATGGGTACCGGTGCTCGTGCAGGCTATCTGGATAAGGATGGCTGCCTGCCTAAAGTGAAGCAGGCGATGGTGGTTGATGCCATAGGTACAGCAGGCGGTGCCATGTTAGGCACAAGTACGGTGACTACCTACGTTGAATCAACTGCCGGAATTGCCGAAGGCGGTCGCACCGGACTTACGGCTGTAGTAACCGGTCTGCTGTTTCTTTTGGCGCTCTTCTTTACGCCGCTTGCCGCAATTGTTCCTGCGGCAGCGACCGCCCCGGCGCTTGTAATCGTGGGTGTGTTGATGATGGGTGCTGTTACAGGAATTGATTTTGAAGATTTTACAGAGGCTTTTCCTGCTTTTTTGACGATCGCCGCCATGCCATTTGCCTTTTCCATCGCTCACGGTATAGCTGCCGGCTTTCTAGCATACCCGATCGTTAAAGTCGCTTCGGGCCGAGCCAAAGAAGTTCATTGGTTCGTCTATCTGCTTGCTGTTATCTCCTTGGTTCACTTTATTAAGTAACAAGGCAATAAACTGGAATGGGGGCTCTGTGCTCCCTTTCCTTCTCTAAATGAGGTGTTTTGCTGATGTTAACGCGAATTAAACAAGAGCCCCCTTTTCGCATCGCGGTGGTGGGGGGCGGACAGCTCGGGAAAATGATGACCTCGGCCGCCAAGCAGTTGGGTTTTCATGTTACGGTGCTTGATCCTACGCCGGCAAGTCCGGCTGGTCAAGTGGCGGATCGCCAGATTGTAGCTGACTTTGCAGACGCTGACGCCCTCCGGCGCCTGGCGCGGGAAGCAGATGTCATTACCTACGAATTTGAACATATTGACAGCGTGACGCTGATTGCCCTCGAAGAAGGTGGGCAGCCGGTTTATCCCGCGCCGCAGATTTTGCGTGTCATTCAAAATAAAAAAAGGCAGAAAGAGGCACTGTTGCAGGCGGGAATCGCGGTAGCCCCGTTTATGGCAGTGGAAGATTTGGCAGATGCACTTATGGCGGGGCAACGTTTGGGTTACCCGTTTTTTCTTAAAGCGTCTACCGGCGGGTATGACGGCAAGGGTAATGTGCTGGTGGAGAGCGAAGTAGAGTTGTCAAAAGCGCTGGCTGCGCTTGGCGGCTCAAAATTGCTGGCTGAACAATTTATTCCTTTTATATGTGAGATTTCTACGCTGGTAGCCAGAAGTATTGACGGAGATATCCGCAGTTATCAGCTAAGCGAAAATGAACATCAAGACAGTATTTTGCGTCGGAGCATAGTGCCGGCCAGAGTTTCTCCCACAGTAGCGGCTCGTGCCCGGGCGGTGGCCGAAAAGGTAATGGCTCTCTTTGGCGGCGTAGGTGTCTTTTGTGTGGAGATGTTTGTTACTGTGGACGGGGCTGTTTTAGTAAATGAAGTGGCGCCTCGACCGCACAATTCAGGTCACTATACGATTGAAGCGTGTATGACATCGCAGTTTGAACAGCAGGTGCGCGCCATTAGCGGCTTGCCTCTGGGAGATGTCTCTCTTTTATCCCCGGCGGTGATGGTCAACCTCTTAGGCGAGGAAGGGCAGCACGGATTTGCCGTGCTGGAAGGCTGTGCGGAAGCACTTGCTTTGCCTGGTGTACATTTACATTTTTATGGTAAGATAAAGACAGCCCCAAAACGGAAAATGGGTCACTTTACTGTGACTGCAGCCACCTTGGACGAAGCGATTCGGCTTGCGGAGGCGGCGGCGGCGCATTTGCGGGTGGTGGCCGACAAGGAGAGATAAGGGATGACGGTAGCGCCGATAGCAGGAATTATTATGGGTAGCGATTCTGATCTTGCTGTGATGAGCGGGGCGGCGGAAGTACTTACAGAGTTTGGTGTGCCCTATGAATTGACTGTGGTTTCAGCCCACCGTACTCCGGAGCGGCTTTTTCGCTATGCCGGTGAAGCTGCGGCGCGCGGTTTGAAAGTGATTGTGGCCGGCGCCGGCGGTGCTGCGCACCTGCCGGGGATGGTGGCGGCTATCACCGAGCTGCCGGTGATTGGCGTGCCGGTAAAAACAGCGGCGCTTGGCGGAGTTGATTCCCTCTACTCCATTGTGCAGATGCCTCCCGGCGTGCCTGTGGCTACAGTAGCCATTAACGGCGGTAAGAATGCCGGTCTTTTAGCGGTTCAGATTCTGGCGGTTGCCGATGGGAAATTGCTAACGAAAATGGCTGCGTACAAAAAGAATTTATGCCGGCTGGTGGAAGAGAAAGGCGCTGTTTTAGGAGAAGAAGGGTGGCAAGTTTATCTTGCCAAAATGCTGGAGACAGCCGGTAATGAAAACAACACCGGCAGCAAGAGGTGAAGCAATTGATTGAGCGGTATACTCTGCCGGAAATGGCGGCAGTTTGGACACTAGAAAATAAGTTCAAAAAGTGGCTTGAGTTGGAGATTTACGCCTGCGAGGCGTGGGCCAAGTTGGGTGTTATCCCTGACGCTGCGGTAGCTCTGATCCGTGAGAAGGCCAGTTTTAGCGTGGAGAGGATTTTGGCAATTGAGGCTCAAACTCGTCATGACGTGGTGGCTTTTACCCGCTGCGTTGCCGAAAGTTTGGGGGAAGAGTCAAAATATATCCATTACGGCCTTACCTCTTCCGATGTGGCAGATACGGCACTAGCCGCCTTGATGCAGGAAGCGGCAGAGTTGATTTTAGCCGACTTGGCTGCTTTGGGGGCTGTGTTGAGGGAGAAAGCCAGGGAACATAAATTTACGTTAATGATGGGGCGTACACACGGTGTCCATGCGGAACCCACCACTTTTGGGCTGAAAATGGCGCTGTTTGTGGCAGAAATGGAACGGAACCAAAAGCGGATGCTGCGGGCACAGGAGACTATTTCCTATGGTAAACTCTCAGGCGCGGTGGGAACATATGCCAATATCGACCCTTTTGTAGAAAGTTATGTATGCGCAAAAATGGGACTGCAGCCGGCGCCTATCTCCACCCAGATTTTACAGCGGGATCGTCACGCTGAATATTTGACTACGCTGGCCATTATTGCCGGCACGTTAGATAAGCTGGCTACGGAAATCCGCGGACTGCAGAAGACAGAAACACGGGAAGTGGAAGAACCGTTTTATAGTGGGCAGAAGGGTTCTTCCGCCATGCCTCATAAGCGAAATCCTGTCAACTGTGAGCAAATTAGCGGCCTTTCCCGCATTGTTCGGGCAAATGCGCTGGTTGCGCTGGAGAATATTACACTTTGGCATGAGCGGGATATTTCTCATTCTTCCGCAGAACGAGTAATAGTGCCTGACAGCACAATTTTACTGAATTATATGTTGCGCAGCATGACGCGAATTATTGCTGATTTGCATGTTTACCCGGAAAATATGCGGCGCAATATGGATCGGTTGCTTGGGCTCACCTTTTCTCAGAAGGTGCTGCTCACTTTGATTGAAAAAGGCATGAAGCGCGAAGAGGCTTACGATTTGGTGCAAAGATATGCCATGAGAGCATGGGAAGAGCAGCAACTTTTTGAAAAGTTGCTTGCCGAGGACGAAACGATTGTGGCGCTGCTGACGCCGGCAGGGCTGGAAGCATGTTTCGATCCAGCCTTTCATCTCCGGCATGTAGACGAAATTTTTGCCAAAGTTGGCATCTAGGCGATGAATTTGCTTTAACCATTTAATTTCCAAAGGAGAAGAATAGCATGGAGAAACAGGAGTTGCTTTATGAAGGCAAGGCTAAGAGAGTGTATGCTACCGCCGACCCCGATTTGGTGATTGTGGAGTATAAAGACGATGCCACAGCCTTTAACGGCCTAAAAAAAGGACAAATTAACAACAAAGGTGTTCTTAATAACAGAATCGCCGGCTATTTTTTTGAGTTGCTGGCAGCCAAAGGGATTGCCAGCCACTACATTAGACAGTTGTCCGCGCGGGAGATGCTGGTCAAAAAACTGCAAATCCTTAAAGTTGAAGTGGTGGTGCGCAATCTTGCCGCAGGCAGCCTTGCCAAGCGGCTTGGCCTGGAGGAAGGTACAAGTCTGCGGCGTCCGGTGTTGGAGCTTTATTATAAAGACGATGAGTTGCAAGACCCCATGATTAACGAGTACCATCTTTACGCCCTGGAAATTGCCACAGAAGAACAGGTGCGGGAGCTCACCGCCACATCTTTGAAGATTAACGAAATTCTCATCGCTGTATTGCAAGAACGTCAGCTCGTCTTGGTGGACTTTAAGCTGGAATTTGGGCTTTTCCACGGCAGCCTCTTGCTGGGGGACGAAATTTCTCCGGATACATGCCGTTTTTGGGATGCAGGTACGAGAGAAAAGCTGGACAAGGATCGTTTCCGGCGGGATTTAGGCGGGGTAGAGGAAGCATACGAAGAAATATTGCGTAGACTGACGGGAGGGAATTAAGGATGTGGAAAGCGGAAATTAAGGTGCTGCTCAAAAAGAGTGTGCTGGATCCGCAAGGACAGGCTGTGGAAAAAGCGTTGAGCTCACTTGGCTACGGCAATGTGCAGGATGTGCGCATCGGCAAATATCTGGAAGTGAGCTTTGCCGCCGGCAGTCACAAGGAAGCAGAAGACCAAGTGAGGGAAATGAGCGAACGGCTCTTAACTAATCCGGTGATTGAAGACTATACATTTGAGCTGGTGGAGGTTTAAGCAATGAAATTCGGCGTGGTTGTCTTCCCCGGCTCTAATTGTGACTTGGACGCTTACCATCTGGTTAAAGACGTTCTTGGGGAGCCGGTGGACTATATCTGGCACCAGGAGGAGAACGTCTCGGGGTTTGACTGTCTGATTTTACCAGGCGGGTTTTCCTACGGCGATTATCTGCGCTGCGGCGCCATCGCACGGTTTTCACCGGTGATGAAGTCGGTGGTCGCTTTTGCCCGCAGCGGCGGACTGGTGATCGGGATTTGCAATGGTTTCCAAGTTTTACAGGAAGCAGGCCTATTGCCCGGGGCGCTCTACCGCAATCTTAGTTTGCAGTTTCGTTGTTATTTTACCTATCTGAAAGTGGAAAACAGGCAGACCCCATTTACCAGCGGGCTAGAGGTCGGGCGGCTGCTAAAAATCCCCATTGCCCACGGAGAGGGGAACTACTACGCAGACGCAGACACACTGCGGCGCATGGAAGCCAACGGTCAGATTGTGTTTCGTTACGCCACGGCAGACGGGGAAGTTACTGATACTGCCAACCCCAACGGTTCTCTGACCAATATTGCCGGGGTCTGCAACGAAATGAAAAATGTTTTAGGCATGATGCCGCATCCGGAACGGGCCGGCGAAGCAGCCCTCGGTTCCCAGGATGGCCGGCTTATTTTTGAGTCCATCCTGAAGAACTGGGAGGGTGCACGATGAGAGCTGAAGATTGGCGCAAGATGGGCTTAAAAGACGAAGAGTATCAGCTGATTACCGAAATCATCGGCCGCGACCCTAATTATGTGGAGCTAGGCATGTATAGTGTGATGTGGTCGGAACATTGCTCTTATAAAAATTCGAAAGAAGTTTTGCGCACCTTCCCTACAAAAGGGGAGCGTGTCTTACAGGGACCCGGGGAAAATGCTGGTATTGTGGATATTGGTGACGGACTTGCCGTTTGTTTTAAAATTGAATCACACAATCACCCTTCCGCCATCGAGCCTTATCAGGGAGCTGCCACAGGTGTGGGCGGAATTATCCGCGATATTTTTACGATGGGCGCTCGGCCTATTGCCCTGCTTAATTCGTTGCGCTTTGGCACACTGGAAGATGCTCGCGCCCGCTATATTTTCAACGGTGTGGTGAGCGGCATCGCCGGGTATGGTAATTGCATCGGGATTCCCACCGTGGGCGGGGAAGTATATTTCGACCCGTGCTATCAGGGGAATCCGTTGGTTAACGCGATGTGCGTTGGCCTGCTGGAGACAGACAAAATTAAACGGGGGCAGGCAAGCGGGACGGGGAACCCGGTTATTCTGGTCGGCGCCCGCACCGGTCGTGACGGGATGCACGGTGTTACATTCGCCTCAGAAGAGCTGAGTGCGGCATCGGAAGAAAAACGGCCTGCCGTTCAGGTGGGCGATCCTTTTATGGAAAAGCTCTTACTGGAAGCTTGTTTGGAGCTGATTTATCACGACGATGTGGTGGGTATTCAGGATTTGGGAGGCGCCGGACTAACATGCGCCACTTCTGAAATGGCTAGCCGTGCCGGCACCGGGCTGGAGATTGAACTGGATCGTGTTCCCTGCCGTGAGCAGGGAATGACCCCATATGAAATCATGCTCTCCGAGTCCCAGGAAAGAATGCTGATGGTGGTCCTCCCGGAAAAGGAAGAGAAAGTCCATGAAGTTTTCCGACGCTGGGGACTTACCTCTACTACAATCGGTCAGGTGACTGAAGATGGGGTTTTGCGTGTCCGGATGGGGGGAAAAGTGGTGGCAGAAGTCCCTGCCCGCAGCTTAGCAGAGGATGCACCGGTCTATTGCCCCGCATTTAATGAACCTGCATATCTGAAAACGACTGCGCAGTTGCAGCTTGCTGAAATCCCGGATTTGAGCGACGCGGAAAAGGTGCTGATGCTACTTTTGGCCGCCCCAAATATTGCCAGTAAAGAATGGGTCTGGCAGCAGTATGACTACATGGTGCGTACTTGCACCGTCGTCTTGCCCGGCTCTGATGCGGCAGTATTGCGTTTGCGAGGAACCAAAAAAGGGCTTGCCATGACTGTAGACTGCAATTCTCGTTATGTCTATCTGGATCCTTATCTTGGCGGAAAAATTGCGGTGGCGGAAGCGGCGCGCAATGTGGTCTGCAGTGGCGGTGAGCCGCTTGCCGTTACAGACTGCCTTAACTTTGGTAATCCGGAGAAAGCGGAGATTTTCTGGCAGTTTCGCAAGGCGGTGGAAGGGATTAGTGAAGCCTGTCTCGCCTTTGCAACGCCTGTGATCGGCGGCAATGTTTCTTTTTATAATGAAACAAATGGAGAAGCTATCTATCCCACGCCCACGGTGGGCATGGTTGGACTGCTGGAAGATGTCGAAAAACGTTGTACCCAGGAATTTAAAGCTGACGGTGATTTAATTGTTTTGTTAGGTGAAACGTATGAGGAACTGGGCGGCAGCGAATACCTAGCCACGGTGCATGGCAGAGTGGCAGGGATGCCTCCGGCACTTGAGCTAGCCAAAGAAAAAGCTCTCCATCAACTTGTCTTAGGCGCCATTGGGCAAGGTCTGGTGAAATCGGCCCATGATCTTTCGGAGGGCGGCTTGGCAGTGGCGCTGGCGGAATGCACCTTCGGCAAAAATATTGCAGCCTCGGTGGAATTACGCACTAACGGTTTGCGCAGCGACAGTCTGTTGTTTGGTGAGAGCCAATCGCGAATTTTGCTTAGCGTGGCAGCAGATAAAGTGGAGCTGCTGCTTGCTCTGGCGGCGCAGGAAAATGTACCGGCCAGTGTAATTGGCAAAACTGGCGGCCAAAAGCTCTCGTTGACGGTAGATGGGCATGAAGTCATAAATCTGCCGCTTGATAAAATGCAGAATGCCTGGCGGGAGGCTATCGGATGTTTGCTGAAATAATTGAGCTGACGGCAGAAAAAATGCGTGAAGAATGTGGTGTGCTGGGGATTTACGCTCCCGGCAGCAATGTAGCGCAAATGGCATATTATGGGCTTTATGCTTTGCAACACCGCGGCCAGGAAAGTGCCGGTATTGCTGTTTCCGACGGCAAGACAATCCGGGGAGAAAAAGGCATGGGCTTGGTGTCGGAAGTGTTTCAGGACACAGGCAAGCTGGCTCTGCTCCCCGGCCATATCGGTGTGGGCCATGTTCGCTATTCCACCACCGGTTCCAGCTTATTAGTCAATGCCCAACCGCTCTTGATTCGTTACAGGAACGGTTTTTTGGCCATTGTGCATAACGGCAATCTGGTAAACGGACATGAACTGCGCCACTCGCTGGAAGAAGAAGGCTCTATTTTTCAGGCCACCACCGATAGTGAACTGATTGCCCATTTAGTTGCCCGTTCCGGGGAGCAGGAGATTGTGGCGGCGCTGCAAAAATCACTACCTCGTTTGCGCGGCGCCTTTACCTTTATCCTAATGACACCGGACAAACTAATTGGTTTGCGGGACCCACAAGGTATCCGCCCGCTCTCTTTGGGCGAAACGGCCGGCGGCTATGTGTTGGCGTCGGAAACCTGTGCCTTTGATACGGTGGGGGCAGAATTTATCCGTGATATTGAACCGGGCGAGATGGTGGTTATTGATAAGAAAGGCCCGCATTTTATTAGCTATGCCCGCTCGGAAAAAAAATCCCTCTGTGTCTTTGAGTTTATTTATTTTGCCCGTCCCGACAGCAATCTGCATGGCAAAAACGTCCATATGGTGAGGAAGCGTCTCGGGCGCAAGCTGGCTCAGGAGCAGCCGGTGGATGCCGATATTGTTACTGGTGTGCCGGACTCTTCATTGTCTGCTGCCTCCGGCGTGGCAGAGCAGCTTGGTTTGCCTTACGAGATGGGTTTTATTAAAAACCGCTATATCGGGCGGACTTTTATTCAGCCTTCGCAGGAAAGTCGCTCCCTTGGTGTGCGCTTGAAACTAAATCCTGTGCGCCAAATTGTGGAGGGAAAGCGAATTATTATGGTGGACGATTCCATTGTACGCGGCACCACATCGCTCAAAATCGTAGAAATGCTGAGAAACGCTGGTGCCAAAGAAGTTCACGTGCGGATCAGCTCCCCGCCGGTAATTTCTCCCTGTTATTATGGGATAGACACGTCCAGTTCTACTGAACTGATTGGGGCACGGATGAGTGTGACGGAAATGGCCAAAGCCATTGGTGCCGATTCCCTTGGTTTTATCAGTGAGGCAGGGATGCTGGAGTGTATGGATCTGCCGCCGGAAGGATTTTGTACAGCTTGCTTTAGCGGTTACTATCCGTTAGGAAAAGGTAAATGTAGCGGGAAGAATCTGCTTGGCAATGAGGAGGAAGGGGGGTGCGGTGGCTGTGGCTGACACTTATAAAAAGGCAGGAGTAGACATTGACGCCGGCAACGAGGCGGTACGCCTGATGGGTGGTGCGGTGCGTTCCACCTTCCGCCCGGAAGTGCTGAGCGATATTGGCGGTTTCGGCGGTTTGTTTGCCTTAGACTTGCATAAATACAAAGAGCCGGTGCTGGTGTCGGGTGCCGACGGTGTTGGCACGAAGCTGAAAGTGGCTTTTATGGCAGACAAACATGACACTGTGGGGCAGGATGCGGTGGCCATGTGTGTCAACGATATTCTGGTTCAGGGGGCAGAGCCGCTTTTTTTCCTGGATTACTTGGCCGTGGGCCGTCTGGAGCCGGAGAAGGTGGCGGAAATTGTGGGTGGCGTTGCCGCCGGTTGCCGTCTGGCAGGCTGTGCTCTCTTGGGCGGTGAGACGGCGGAAATGCCCGGGTTTTACCGCGACGGAGAATATGATTTGGCCGGATTTGCGGTTGGAGTGGTGGACAGGCAAAAGATTATTAACGGCAGACGTAGCCAAGTGGGTGATTTGGTGATTGGCCTGCCGTCCACAGGCTTGCATAGTAACGGCTTTTCCCTGGCTAGAAAAATATTTTTTGAGGGCGCCGGTTGGTCCCTGGATAGGTATATACCAGAACTGGGAAAAACTTTGGGAGAGGAATTGCTGACACCGACGAAAATATATGTACGGCCAGTGCTCAATTTGCTGGCAAAAACTGCGGTGCGGGGCATGGCGCATATTACCGGCGGTGGTCTGCTGGAAAACGTACCTCGCTGTTTACCGCCGGGGCTGGGCGTTTCCTTAGAGCGGCAGGCGTGGACTATTCCTCCAGTATTTGCCCTGTTGCAACGACTGGGCGACGTTTCGGAAGACGAGATGTTCCGGACGTTTAACATGGGAATCGGCTTCGTGCTGGTAATCGCAAAAGATGCTCTGGAGATAGTGATGACTTTGTTAAGAGAAGCGGGTGAAGCTCCGCTGCTGTTGGGAGAAGTGGTGCCAAAAGAAGGAGTCCGGCTTTAACTTTTAGCTGCTTCAAGGGAGGTGGAAAAAGTGAAGAAAAGAATTGCTGTATTGGCTTCCGGCAGTGGAAGCAATCTGCAGGCAATCCTGGAGGCCATCGACAGGGGAGAGATTCGGGACGCCGAAGTAGTATTGGTGGTGAGTGACAGAAAAGAGGCGTATGCCTTGGAACGCGCTCGCCGGAGGAATATCCCGACAAAATACCTGAGAGCAAAAGATTATGCTTCGCGGGAAGAATTCGACCGGGCTGCCGTTCTTTGTCTGGAAGAAGCGCAGGCGGAGCTGGTAGTGCTTGCCGGCTATATGCGGTTAATTACGTCATTATTCCTCTCAACATTTCAACAGCGAGTTCTTAACATTCATCCCTCCCTATTGCCTGCTTTCCCGGGAGGCCACGGTGTAGCTGACGCTTTGGCCTACGGCGTGAAAGTCAGCGGTTGCACCGTTCATTTTGTGGATGAGGGAATGGATACCGGGCCGATTCTGCTTCAGGAAGCAGTTTCGGTCAATGACGAGGATACGGTGGAGAGTTTGCATGAGCGGATTCGACAGTTAGAGCATCAGCTTTACCCCAAAGCCATCAACCTCTGGGTCCAGGGTAAAATTAAACTTATGGGAAGAAGGTGTGTGATTAATGACTAAGTTGGCATTGTTAAGCGTATCGGACAAGACCGGGCTGGTAGACTTTGCCAGAGGACTGGTGGAACAGGGTTTTACCGTTATTTCCACCGGCGGAACGAAAAAAGCTTTGGCTGATGCCGGAGTTCCGGTGAAAAGCGTTTCGGAGATTACCGGCTTTCCGGAAATTTTGGACGGTCGCGTCAAGACGCTTCATCCTAAAATCCACGGCGGCATTCTTGCCCGTCGTGACCTTGAGCAACACCGCCAGCAGATGGAGGAGCACGGCATTGGCTCTATCGACCTTGTGGCAGTTAACCTTTACCCGTTTGCGCAGACGGTGGCCAAGTCGGACGTAACACTGGCACAGGCCATAGAAAACATAGATATCGGCGGCCCCACGATGGTCCGTTCCGCCGCCAAAAATTTTAAAGATGTGGCTATCGTCGTCAACCCGGCTCGCTACAATACTGTGCTGGAGGAGCTAAGGCAGCAGGGCTCCATCAGTGAGGAGACACGCTTCGCACTGGCGGTCGAAGCATTTAGCCATACTGCGGAATATGACGCCATGATTTCCGGTTGGCTTTATAAGCAGGTGAAGAGCGCACCGCTCTTTGCCGAAACGCTCGTTTTGCCATTTTGCAAGGTGCAGGACCTTCGTTACGGCGAAAACCCGCAGCAAAAGGCTGCCTTCTACCGCGAGCCAAACGCGGCGGCCGGCACGGTGGCAAACGCTAAGCAATTGCAAGGGAAAGAGCTTTCTTTCAATAATATTAACGACTTGAATGCCGCTTGGGAGCTTGTGCAGGAATTTAGCGAGCCGGCTGCCGTGGCCGTCAAACATGCTAACCCGTGCGGCGTGGCTGTCGGCGACAGTATTTATGCGGCTTATGAACTGGCTTATGAGGCAGACCCGGTCTCTATTTTCGGCGGAATTGTGGCGCTAAACGGCAAGCTTGATGCCAGGACGGCAGAGAAAATGTGCGGAATCTTCCTGGAAGTGATTATTGCTCCCGAATACGAAGCAGAAGCGTTGGCAGTGCTCGCAAAAAAGAAGGATGTCCGCGTGCTGCTGGCGCCACTCCCAAAGAAGCGGGAAGTTTTTGATGTGAAGAAAGTTTCCGGCGGCCTGCTAGTCCAGGAAGTAGATCACAATTTTATCAATGCTGCCGGCTGGGGCGCTGTGACTGATACTAAGCCGACAGTGCAACAGGTTCAGGATATGATTTTTGGCTTAAAAGTAGTAAAGCATGTTAAGTCTAATGCGATCGTTTTGGTAAAAAACGGGCAGACAGTCGGGATTGGCGCCGGCCAGATGAATCGGGTGGGTGCCGCCAAAATTGCCATAGAACAGGCGGGTAGCAAGGCGGATGGCAGCGTACTCGCCTCGGACGCTTTCTTCCCCTTCCGTGATACGGTGGATTTGGCTCAGCAAGCAGGGGTAAAAGCTGTCGTGCAGCCGGGGGGGTCATTAAAAGACCAGGAATCTACTCAAGCATGCAATGAGCATGGCATAGCCATGATGCTGACCGGTACCCGTTACTTTAAGCATTAAGTGCAGGAGGAAACTTATGCGCGTATTAGTAGTAGGCAGCGGCGGCCGTGAGCATGTGCTCGTCTGGAAGCTGCTGCAAAGCCCCCAAGTAAAAAAAGTGTTTTGCGCACCGGGAAACGCCGGGATAGCTGAGCTGGCGGAATGCGTACCCATCGACATTGATCAGTTGGAAAAACTGTTGGAATTTGCCCGCGAAAATAAAGTTGACCTCACAGTCGTCGGTCCGGAAGCACCGCTTACCGCCGGCTTAGCAGACTTGTTTCTCGAGGCAGGTTTGCCTGTGTTTGGCCCAAACAGGGCGGCGGCGCAGTTGGAAGGAAGCAAAGCTTTTGCTAAACAAATTATGGAGAAATACCGGATTCCCACAGCGGAGAGCCGTATCTTTACAGCGGCAGACAGCGCCCTTGCCTATTTAAAAGAAAAGAGCGCTCCTATTGTGGTTAAAGCTGACGGACTCGCGGCGGGCAAAGGTGTAGTGGTGGCGGCGACGCCGGAGGAAGCCGCCGTTGCCGTGCGGCGGATCATGGTAGCGCGAGAGTTTGGCGAGGCGGGCAACCGGGTGCTTATTGAAGAGTTCCTAGAGGGTGAGGAAGTATCTGTGCTGGCGTTTAGCGATGGTCAGACAGTGATTCCCATGGTTTCCGCACAGGACCACAAAGCTGCCTATGACGGTGACACAGGTCCTAATACAGGCGGGATGGGGGCTTATTCGCCGGCGCCTGTTCTTAGCAGGGAACTGCTCTTGGAAGTAGAGGAGAAAATCCTGCGCCCTACCGTTGCCGGACTGGCTGCTGAAGGCATTACTTTTAAGGGGATTCTCTATGCTGGACTGATGATCACAAAAACCGGACCTAAAGTATTAGAATATAATGTGCGATTTGGTGACCCGGAGTGCCAGACGGTGCTGCCGCGATTAAAGAGTGACCTGCCTACCATTATGCTCTCTGTAATTAGCGGTCGTCTCTCTCGGCAACAGATTGAATGGCGCGACAATCACACGGCGTGTGTAGTTATGGCAGCCGGCGGTTATCCGGGGCACTACGAAAAAGGCGAAATAATCGCCGGCTTAGCGCACGCGGCGCAACTGACAGACGTTTATGTCTTCCATGCCGGCACAGCGCAAAAAGACGGCAAGATTGTTACCGCCGGAGGACGAGTTCTCGGTGTTACCGGTTGGGGCAGCAGTTTGACGGAAGCGCTGCAAAAAGCATACGGAGCTGTGGAAAAAATCTCTTTTCCGGGCGCTCATTACCGGAAAGACATCGGCAGCAAGGCTTTAAGCCGAGAGCAGTAAGCATAGCCTATTAAAGCTGGTTTTTGCCCGAGTTGAGCAGGGGTAAAAGGAATGACGTGCTAAAAAAATAATGTCCATTCCCCTCCCTAGGAGGGGAATTGTGGTTTCTTTACTGCAATGAGGAACAGTCTGATTGCGACCACCCCGCCCTGACGGGCACCCCTCCAAAGGAGGGGAATGTATGTAGTGTCAAAACAAGTTATCAAGGATACAACTTGGTGACTTGTTGCTATATAGCGTTCTCTCCACGGTTAGGGGAATCCAAGTTATTTCTAAGGAGGGATTGTAGGTGATAAAAGTTAATAATCTGCGTTATAAGTATCAGAAAAGCAAAGACTATACCGTCAACGGAATTGATTTTCAGATCAATGAAGGCGAAATATTTGGGTTCCTCGGACCGTCTGGTGCAGGGAAAAGCACCACCCAAAAGGTGCTGATCAAGCTCTTGCGCGGCTTTGAAGGGGAGATTGAATATCAAGGAAAACCTCTGAACAGCTACGATGACCAATTTTACCAGGATATCGGCGTGAGCTTCGAGATGCCGATCTCTTTTTCCAAGCTGACAGCGCTGGAAAATCTCGAGTTTTTTCAGAGGCTTTACAAGAAAACCGTAGATCTGGCGCCGCTTTTAAAACGAGTCGGTCTGTGGGACGATCGCCATAAAAAAGCCGGCGAATACTCCAAGGGAATGAAGATACGGCTGAATTTCATCCGGGCGCTCATAAATGATCCCATGTTTTTATTTCTCGACGAGCCGACCAACGGTGTTGATCCGGCCAACTCCCGCATCATGAAGGATATGATCCTTGAGTTTAAACAAAAGGGCGGCACTGTATTTTTAACCAGCCATATCATGGGCGATGTCGATGAGCTTTGTGACCGGGTAGCTTTTATTGCCGAGGGCAAGCTGCGCGAAGAGGGGTCGCCGCGCGATCTCAAATTAAAGTACGGCCGGCGCACCGTCACGATGGAGTATCGTGAAAACGGCGAGCTACATACCCGGATCTTTACGATGGAGGAGATTAAATCTCCGGCATTTTTTAAACTCCTGCAGGAAAAGGAGATTGAGACGTTGCACAGCGGCGAGACCACTCTCGAAGAGATTTTCATCAAAGTAACGGGGGTGAAGTTGCGTGCCTAACCTCAGAGCGCTAATCCAAGGTGAGTTCATCCGGTTAAATAAATACAACCTTTTTGCGGCGAATTTTGTTGTCCTGCTGTTCTGGGTGTTTCTGGTCTGGTTTTTGGAAGGCGATGTGCTGCGGCAGTTTATTCCTGTTATATTTCTCATGGATAGTGTCATGATGACCATCCTGCTGGTTGGAGCCACTCTTTTTTATGAAAAAAAGGAGCATACCATAAACTCAGTCATGGTTACTCCGGTCACCGAAAACGAGTATCTGCTATCGAAAATTTTAGTCAACGCGCTAAACTCACTGATCACGGTCGCCTTTATCTCGCTAGCTGTTTACTTGATCAAGGGAGTTACTTACAATTATTGGCTGCTGGTCCCGGCCGTGCTACTAGTTACCGTTGTTCATACCTTGATCGGCATACGGCTCTCTTATAGCGCGAAAGATTTTACTTCGCTACTGATCAATTATATGATTTACGTATTTGTGTTCGTGCTCCCGCCTGTATTTGCGCAGTTTGGTTTGATTGACGCATCCGTAGCCAGGTTTTTTATCCTGCTGCCTCCGGAGGCATCGAGTATCCTGATTGCCTCTGGTTTTGCCGACGTCGAGTTATGGAAAATCCTGTTTAGTTATGGCTACCTTACCCTGCTCTCCATGCTCATGTATTGGTTCTCAGTAAAACCAATGTTCAACGAGTACATGATGAAAGAGATGGGGGTGTGAGTGTGAGCCTGCTTTTGGCTTGGTATAAATTTGAACTGAAAAACCTGCTGCGCAACAAGATGACGGTAGTGATGATTTTTTACCCGCTTATTCTCGGCTGGTTAGGCAGGCATTTGATCGTCAATAACCTCGTACCGGATGAAGCCTTAGCTCTCACCGCCATGCTGATGACAGTATTAGTCGGCTTTGCCTACGGCGCGATGGCCGGTTTTTCGCTGCTGGACGACCGCGATGACCAGGTGCTTCTCTCAATCCAGATCTCCCCTGTGCCGCTTAATCTCTATATTTGGTTCAAGATTACTTTTGCCTATATCTTTGCGCTGGTTGGGGGTTTTTTTATTGTCTGGTTCAGCGGCGCCATAATGCTTTCTGCCGGCGACATCCTGCTTATTGCCGCGCTGTCCGCTCTGCAGACACCAATTACCGCCTTTTTAGTCAATGCCTTCGCCCACAATAAGGTGGAGGGCTTTGTAACCATGAAGGCCAGCGGTTTTCTGCTCTTATTTCCGATCGGCAGCTTCTTTTTTCTGGACGCCAAAGAATGGCTCTTTGCCATAGCTCCGGCGTTTTGGGCGGCTAAGGCTGTCCAGCATGCCATCCTTCAGCCGCTGATTAACACCGGCCTTATCAGCATGAACCTGAGCTTCTACCAGTATATAACGGTAGGGTTGCTCTACAACCTGCTTCTGGTGGCAGCCACTTTCCACTTGTTCAGGAAAAAAAACCAACTTTAAAACATGAAGTGTTTATTTTATAGCATAGGATAGAGCCACACTGCGCTTGAAGTAAGGAATGAACAACAGTGGCTCAATTTGGCCCGGATTATCCATAACCTTATATTAATTCATGAAATAAGGCCTTAACATCTGTCGATAACCCATTAAATGCAAGTGATTGGGCATAGACTCCTTTTTCAAATGTTTTAACCTTATCAATGTCATAATTATCAAAACCATACACGATAATAGTCTCCTGCTTCGGATCAATGATCCAGTATTCCTTCACTGCCGACAACATATAGGCATTTAACTTATCGATCATATCCTTGCTTCGTGTGTTGTCCGATAAAATTTCTACCACCAAATCGGGAATACCCATATACCGACCTTTTTCCGTAACATTGTTTTCAAGATCACAGATCACTAATACATCCGGTTGCATAACATCCGGCGTTTTAACATCTTTCTTTTTTAAATGTACATCGAAAGGCGCTAAAAACACTCTGCATTTTTTGCCTTTGAAATATTCACTAAAGATAAGATGTAGTCTTCCTAGTAGCTCTTGATGCATAATGTTTGGAGATCCTAATAAATAGATTTCTCCATTAATTAATTCCATTCTGAGCGTACTTTTTTCACTAATCTCCATAAACTCTTCATAGGAAACCTTTTTCCCGCCATATTGATAGTCCAATGATTTTTCTCTTACTGTAAAATACTGTTCAATATCTGTCACATAAGGAGTTAACCTGGCAATCTTACTGCCGTTTTTCGTTATTACCACATCATTTTGCTGTTCAACGCAAGCCAAATATTTTCCTAAATTTTGCTTTAGTTCTGTTGCTGTTACCACTACACCTTCTCTGTAATGGATTGATTTCATCGTTAAACACCTCCAGCAACATCATACCACCACAGACGAAGTGACGCTAGATCATGTTTTATCGTTCATTTTTCTTTAAATTAACGTACGATACAGCCAACATTATTTTAGAAGTTTAGTTTAAAGAAATTTTTAGGCAGGAATTTCTTGTGCATGGTCGAAGATAGGTTATATTTGCAACAGCTAACTAATGCAGGCTTAAAGTTAATTCTTGCTTGCAAAGTATTTTAGCCACTTAATTTTCGAGGCAATAAAAGAGGCGGCGTATGAGTAAAAAGGGTGATTGTCAACTTTGCCTGAGCGCCTTTTTTGTATGCTGAAAATTTTAACGGCAATTGTACTTTTTCAGAGGAGGAGAAGGAATGAATTTTCAATTTTCACCAGAGCATGAAATGGTTCGCAAAATGGTGCGGGAGTTTGCTGAAAAAGAAGTGGCTCCCTCTGCCGCACAGCGGGATGAGCAGGAGGAGTTCTCCCGGGAAATTTTTGTGAAGATGGCCGGCATGGGCCTGACCGGGATTCCCTGGGAGGAAAAGTATGGCGGTTCCGGTTCCGACTTTCTGGCTTATGTAATTGCCGTGGAAGAGCTTTCCCGCGTCTGCGCTTCCACCGGCGTCACGTTATCTGCCCATATTTCTCTTTGTTCCTGGCCGATTTGGAAATATGGCACAGAAGCTCAAAAGCAGAAATATTTGCGGCGGCTGGCGGAAGGGAGCGCCTTGGGCTGTTACGCTCTGACCGAGCCTTCTGCCGGCACAGATGCAATGGGCATGCGAACCACGGCGAAATTAGACGGCGATCATTATTTGCTTAACGGCTCCAAAATTTTTATTACCAACGGAGACGGTGAAATTTGTGTTGCTTTTGCCGTCACCGATAAGAGTAAAGGAGCCAAAGGGATTAGCGCTTTTATCGTAGATAAGGAGTTTGCCGGGTTCCGCGTGGGCGGCCACGAGAAAAAAATGGGCATTCGTGCTTCCAGCACGTGTGAACTTGTTTTTGAAGATTGCAAAGTACCAAAGGAAAATCTGCTCGGTAACGAGGGGGACGGTTTTAAGATTGCGATGAGTACACTGGATGGCGGTCGTAACGGGATTGCCGCCCAAGCTGTGGGTATTGGGCAAGGTGCTTTTGAGGCAGCCTTGAGTTACGCTAAAGGCCGCGAACAGTTTGGTCAGCCCATATTTAATTTTCAGGCTATTTCCTTTATGTTGGCGGATATGGCCACCAAACTTGAGGCAGCACGCCTCTTGACTTATCAGGCAGCTTGGCTGGAACAGGAAAAAATGCCCTACGGGAAGGCTAGTGCTATGGCAAAACTTTATGCCTCCGATGCGGCTATGGAAATCACGACTAATGCAGTGCAGATTTTTGGTGGCTACGGTTACAGCCGAGAATACCCGGTGGAACGGATGATGAGAGACGCCAAGATTACCCAGATTTACGAAGGCACGAACGAAGTGCAGCGTCTGGTCATCTCTCGCTTGATTAAAGGGTAGCAGTAGTAAGGCAGTCAGGCACTGGATAAAGGGGGAGGGTGCGATCATGGAGGAGAAGGGTCTGGTGCTGGTTTATACCGGCAAGGGCAAAGGGAAAACGACGGCGGCGCTGGGTCTTGCGTTAAGGGCAAGCGGTCATGGTGCCAAGGTATTTATGGTGCAGTTTAATAAGAACAATCCCAAGTACGGGGAAATCCAGGCGATTCAGAAGTTTTTGCCGGACTTTACCGTGGTTCAGAGCGGTAAAGGGAGGATAATGGTACGCGGTCAACTGTTGCAGGAAGATATTGACGAGAGTCGGAACTGTTTTCTGCAGGGCAAGGAGGCTTTGCTGAGCCAGAGTTACGACCTGGTTATTTTCGACGAAATCAATATTGCCATGGATTATGGTTTACTGGCTGTGGAGGAAGTTCTGCAGCTGCTCTCAGAGCGACCGCCGCATGTGGATGTGGTATTGACCGGCCGAAGCGCGCCGCAGGAAATAGTTGACGCCGCTGACATGGTCAGCGAGGTAAACGAAATTAAGCACCATTTCAGTGCAGGTACCAAAGCAAGAAAAGGGATGGAATTTTAACTGAAGCGGGAGTGAGACGTTTAAGATAACGGAGGAATCTTCAGTGCATGAAAAAATCGTCCAAGGAATTTTAAACGGGGAGCGCCGTATGGCAGCCCGGGCGATTTCCTTGATTGAAAACGAAGATCCCAACAAACACAAGATTTTGAGCGAGCTCTATCCCCATACGGGTACGGCTTTTGTGGTGGGAGTTACCGGCCCGCCCGGAGCCGGGAAAAGCTCCCTTGTTGATCGCTTATTGACCATCTTACGGAAACAGGGTTTAAGCGTCGCTGTGATTGCGGTCGATCCAACTAGCCCCTTTAGCGGCGGCGCAATCCTAGGCGACCGGATCCGTATGCAGGAACATGCTCTAGATAAAGAGATCTTTATCCGGAGCATGGGGACACGCGGCAGCTTGGGCGGGTTATCCCGAGCTACAAAAGATGTGCTGCAGGTCTTTGATGCCTTCGGCAAAGATGTGATTTTGATTGAAACTGTGGGTGTGGGGCAGTCCGAAGTAGATATTATTAAATATGCTGATACCACCATGGTGATTCTTACCCCGGCTGGTGGTGACGGCATTCAGGCTATGAAGGCAGGAATTATGGAAATCGCTGATATTTTTGTAGTTAACAAAGCTGACATGGCGGGGGCAGACCGTACCTGTACGGAAATTAGCATGATGCTCGATTTAAGCGGCGCTAAGCAATGGCGGCCGCCTATTGTGCGCACCAGTACGCTGGATGGCAGCGGAATTAACGAAATGTTTGCTGCCATTGAAAAACACCGTTTATTTTTGGAGGAAAGCGGGCAGCTGCAAAAAGTGCGGGAAGGGAGAATCCGCCGCGATGTACTTGACTTAATCGAAGATAAGCTAAAAAATACCGTTTGGGCACAAGTCTGTGGCAGCGAGAATTTTGAGTTGACAGTCAGTCGGATTATGTCCCGGGAAATGGATCCATATACTGCAGCGAATCAGCTCTTAAGCAGCATTAATTTAGACGACTGTAAAATATTCTAAGGCAAGGAGACTGGCGGTTATTGCCGGTCTAGAAAACTATGCTTGAATTTTAACCTGAGATAGCTTATTATTTTTTTAGTAATCAATTCTTGAAGGAAGGTTTGACGATGGCTCAAAGCAAGGGACAAATGGAAGATGAAATCACTAAGGCGATTATTAATTGGGAGCGAGAATATTTGGGGCGAGGGCCGACAGAGGCCAAGACTGATATCTTGCGCAACATGATTATTGTCACTTTAAAAGGAGTCATTTCGCAAGCCGAGCATTACCTTTCCCGTAATAAAGAGGGGATGAACCTGATTAAAAAATTGCGTCAGCAGCTAATTGAACAGGGACGTCCCGAACTTGAAGAAATTATCTTGAAAGTTACCCAGAGGAAAGTGGTCAGTTTGCATACCGATATCAGCACTAAGACCGGCGAAAGGGTTTTTTTGTTTAGGCTGGACCAGGAGTTGTAAACGGGAGATTAAGCCGGTGCCGAAGGCAATAGTAGTGCGATTCCTAGTAAAAGTAGCATCGTTTTGCATAAAAAAATAGCAGGGGCAAAGTCCTGCTATAGCAAACTGGATTCTAAATAGATTTCTGGTCCTGCGTCTTAGCAGGACCTTTTGCTTATTTTCTATCGTTAGCTTCTGGTTTTCTCAAGCGGTCTTTTATGCTCCCACTAAAAGAGCATCTTTCTGTCGGCCGGTTACTTTGCTCACAGCGCTGAATTTGTCGGGACAGGTTTCCAAGCAAATGCCACATTTGTTACACTTGCTCTGTTCAATAACGTGAGGAACCTTTTTCTCACCAACAATCGCCTCTGCAGGGCAGGCCTTTCGGCATTGTCCGCACGCTTTGCATTTATCAGGGTCAATCCAATACGCGATCAGTTCCTTACAGCTTAGCGCCGGGCAAGACTGTTCAAGAATATGGGCTTCGTATTCGTGCCTGAAATAACGCAGTGTGCTTAAGACAGGATTTGGTGCAGTCTTGCCCAGGCCGCAAATGGACCCAGCAATGATAGTCCGACCCATTTCTTCCAGTAATGTTAAATCTGCTTGCACGCCCTTACCGGAAGTAATATCAGTTAGAATTTGCAACATCTGATAAACACCATCGCGACAAGGCGTACATTGGCCACAGGATTCATGTGATGTAAACTCTAGGAAATATCTGGCGATATCAACCATGCAGGATGTTTCGTCCAGTATTACCATCCCGCCTGAACCCATCATAGACCCGGCGCTTCTTAGCGAGTCAAAGTCTACTTTCAGATCTAAAAGTTCTTCCGGCAGACAGCCGCCTGAAGGACCACCGATTTGCACAGCTTTAAATTTTGTGCCCTCAAAGGTGCCGCCGCCAATGTCAAAGATTACTTCGCGGATAGTGATGCCCATTGGCACTTCAACTAAGCCCGTGTTGCGCAGTTTGCCTGTAAGCGCAAACACCTTAGTTCCCTTGCTCTTCTCTGTGCCAACAGCTGCAAATTGTGCAGCTCCGTGCAGGAGTATGTGAGGGAGGTTAGCCAACGTTTCCACGTTATTGATGACAGTAGGTTTGCCAAATAATCCCTTGATAGCCGGAAAAGGAGGGCGGATACGGGGGAAGCCGCGCCATCCTTCGATAGAGGCAATAAGCGCTGTTTCTTCACCGCAGACAAATGCGCCTGCTCCATGGAAAATTTCCGGGTTAAAGCTAAACCCGCTTCCCATGATGTTTTCACCAAGCACGCCCCACTGTTGCGCCTGTTCCATGGCTTTTTGCAAACGGGCAATCGCCAGGGGATATTCAGCGCGCACATAAAGATAACCTTTTGAGGCGCCAATAGCATAAGCGGCTATCGCCATTCCTTCAAGGACGGCATGTGGATCTGCTTCCAGTACCGAACGATCCATAAATGCGCCCGGGTCACCCTCGTCACAGTTACAAATCATATATTTAAGTTCTCCGGAGGCTGATCGACAGAAAGCCCATTTTTTCGCTGTAGGAAAGCCAGCACCGCCACGACCACGCAAGCCGGCGTTATCAACTGCTTCGATGACTTGTTCAGGCGTATATGACGATAGTACTTTAGCTAAAGCTTGATAGCCCCCTTGAGCAAAGTACTCTCTGATCTCCTCAGGGTTGGTCGAGCCACATCGCTCAAGCGCGATTCTTTGTTGGCCCTTGTAAAACGGCACATCGTGTTCCGTAAGACACCTGTTGCCGTCTTGGTCTTGATACAGCAGCCGCTCAACAACCGTACCGCCGTCGAGCGCAGCTTCCAAAATCTCAGCAACGTCAGTTTTCTGAACTTTAGTGTAAAAAATGCCAAGCGGTTCAAAACGAACAAGCGGCCCTCTTTCACAAAAACCATGACAACCGCTAAAAGCGACGGCAGTCTCTGCCTCATGTCCCTCAAAAAGCAATTCAAGATCGACATCTAAGCCACGCTCTGCGATGAGGCGTTTAAACTCCTCCCAAACTTGCAAAGAGCCCATCGCTACACACCCTGTGCCGGCACAAACTAAAAATCTTGATTTCTGCCTGGCAAAAGCAGCCTGGCAAATTTCTTTTGTTTCGACAAGCTTTGACGGTGTGTCTATCCGGGTTGAGTACGGCTTTGCACTCATTTGTTGTCAACTCCTTTTGGTACAAGGCATTCACTGACCCTCTTCGTTTCCATCAGTCCGAATACGGTATCATCAACCATCACGACGGGAGCCAAAGCACACGAGCCGACGCAAGCCACCCTTTCTAGGTTGTATTCGAAATCATTTGTTGTCGTACCGCATTCAATGCCCAGCTCCCGTTCGAAGGCCTCTAGCAGAGGTGTGGCACCCCTCACATGGCAGGCTGTACCGCAGCAGACCTTTATATTATGCTTGCCTCGTCTTTTAAAGTGAAATTGAGCGTAAAACGTAGCCGTACTATAAACTTGGCTTTCTGAGACCGAGGTAAACCTCGCCACCTCTTTTAAAGCTTCCTCCGGGAGGTAACCAAATATTTCCTGGACAGTTTGGAGAAGAGGGATTAGTTCTTTGCGTTCACCTTTAAAGCGGGAAAAAATGTGCGCGATTTGCTGCTCAGGTGCTTCAGGAGCTGTTTGCATCGATAAATTCCTCCCTTATGAATAGAACATAATTAGCTTTCTATTTTCCCCTGCTTATGCTTGCGAAACATTTCCGCCATTTTTTTGAGACGGTCGATACTAGTATCGCGCAAAGTGATTGAGGCATCAATATGTCCAACCTTTCCGCATAGGGCGATTGTATAACATTTAGTACCCTGGTCAATAATTTTTAATGCCACATCGGCATATGGGCAGTCTACCCCATAAAAAATAACAACATCGTATTTTTCATGAGCAATAACTAGGTCTCCATGGTAAGGATTGATTTCGCACGCTGTCCTAGTCATCGGGTAGGCTGGTCGCACGTCATAGATCGGACGAATTTCAACCCCCATTGCATCAGCTAAATCTCTGATTGCTTTTGCCCTGTTCGCAGCGCCTTCTTCCCAGTACCAAAGAACCATGCGGGCCGGGACAACCATCACCGGCTTTTTGGCTTGGCTGACAATCTCCACAATTTTTCCTAACGCATCTTCTACAGGAAGCATTTCTCCTTCTACTAGGGCCATTTCCTTTTCCGGATGCGCTGATTTAGAAACAGGCTCCGGGCCAATCAGCCAGCGATAATCTTCTGTTGGCGCTTGTGTCGGCGGTGTTGGTGTCTCGCTCATGCAGGAAAACCTCGCTTCTCAATTTTTTGGATGTTCACGATCGACACTTTTAACTCAGAGGCCACAGACATACTGCAAACAGCAGGGCTTGTAAGGACATTAGCTGCCGACTTTGCAAAATGGAAACTCATGCTTACTATGCCCTGAGGTACTTGGTCGGTAATCTCCACGAGAGTCTCAATCGAACCACGCGCTGAAGTTACTCTGACGATGTCTTCCGCGCTAATTCCTAATTTTTCGGCATCTTTGGGGTTAATTTGCATGCGCTCCTCACTAAGCAGCTCATTTAGGCCCTTAACCCTGGCAGTCATGCTCCTGGTGTGATAATGATAAAGCTTGCGCGCTGTAGTTAAAACAAAAGGATAGTCAACATCAGGCTTTTCAGTGGCTAGGGGACGATAATCTACAGTAGAAAACTGTCCGATGCCACGGGCGAATCTATTTTCTTCTCCACGCCAGGACTTGCGATGCATAATCGGCGTACCCGGATGTTCCTCATTTGGGCAGGGCCACTGCAAGCCGTGTTCCTCGATGCGTTCGTAGCTCATGCCGCCAAAATAATGGGGTGTAAGTTGACGCACTTCGTCCCATATTTCTTTTGGGGATTGATGATACCAGGGAAGGTTCAGTTTTTGTGCCAAAGCCTGGATGATCTCCCAGTCAGGCTTGCTTTGTCCGGCCGGCGCGATTGCGCGGCGTATTCTTTGGACTCGCCGTTCCGTATTGATAAATGTGCCGTCTTTTTCGGCAAATGTTGCAGCAGGCAGAACAACGTCAGCCAGCTCAGCCGTTTCTGTAAGAAAAATGTCTTGTACGACCAGAAAATCTAAAGATTCCAATGCTTCACGCACGTGCAGTAAATCCGGAGAAGAGAGCAATGGGTTTTCTCCCATAATGTATAAAGCCTTACACCACCTGCTTGGATTCGGATGGAACATATCACTGATGGTTCTGCCGGGGATATCGGATAGTTCCACACCCCAAGCTTGCGAGAACTTGGCCCGCAGATGGTCGCTCACTTTATTTGCCGGCACTGCCTGCGGAGTCTTGCCGTAGAAATCAAACTCCAGAGCGGTGATAAGTTCCGCATCATCTTCAGTCTTTTTCCCCGCCAGTCTCCGCCAATAAGTGGAACCGTCGCTGTGTAACGGCTGATACCCAGTCAGGACATGAGGTAGGCATCCCATATCACAGGCTCCTTGAACATTGTTTTGGCCGCGCAACGGGTTTACGCCGGCATGAGGTTTGCCAAAGTTGCCCGTAGCCAAGGCGAGATTGGTTAGCGCCAGCACATTTTCAGTACCACAAGTATGCTGCGTTATACCCATGCAGTAAAAAATCCCTGCGCTGTCAGCCTCGGCGTAAAGACGGGCAGCACGGATAATATCTTCTGCAGGCACTCCGGTTATCTCGGCAACGTAATCGGGGTTGTATTTCTCCATGATAAAGTCTTTCAGGTATTCAAAGCCGTGTGTACGAGTAGCAATGAAAGCTTGATCAACTAAATTATCCCGTAAAATAACATGCATCAATCCATTCAGAAGAGCTACATCCGTCCCCGGTCTAATCTGCAGATAAACATGGGCTAAGTCTGCTAAAGGGGTACGGCGAGGATCAACAACGATAAGCGTGGCTCCCTTCTTTACGGCTCTGCGCATCCGGTAGTCAACGATGGGGTGATTGGCAGAGGGGTTTGAGCCGACTACCAAAATAGATTTCGCGTCTTCAATATCGCTGATTGGGTTTGTCATAGCTCCGCTGCCTGTAGTAGTGGCCAGACCGACCACTGTTGGGGCGTGTCAGAGTCGTGCGCAATGGTCAACGCTATTACTGCCGAGGGAGCGCAATAACTTCTGAAACAGATAGTTATCCTCGTTTGTAGCCCGGGCTGAGCTTAGCCCTCCCAGGGATTCAGGTCCGTATTTTTCCTGAACCTCCTGAAATTTTTCCGCCACCAACTCGAGCGCCTCATCCCAGGAAGCTTCTTCAAACTTGCCGTTACGTTTAATCAGTGGTGTAGTCAGGCGGTCGGGATGATTGATATATGAATAGCCGAAGCGTCCTTTAACGCAAAGCTCCCCCTGATTGACAGGGCTTTCCCGGTTGCCCCGCACACTGGTGACTTTGCCGTCGCGGACACCAAGATATATCCCGCAGCCACAGCCACAATAACTGCAAACTGTTTTAACTTCATAAGCCGGCTGCGCTCCATTTTTTGGCAGCAGTGCGCCGACAGGACAGCGAACTAGGCACTCGCCGCATGATACGCATTTTGATTCATGCAAAGGCTTATCGCCAAGCGTGCTGATTTTTGTGCCATAACCGCGGAACGAGAAGTCAATTGCTTCTACACAAGGTATTTCGTCACAGGTTCGCACGCAGATCCCGCACAGTACGCACTTGTTATAGTCTCTGACAATGAAAGGGTGCGAATCATCTACCGGTCGCAGTTCTCGTGCTCTTAATCTTTTGAGACGTTCCTTGTCAACACCGACATAGCGCGCGACTTCTTGCAGCTTGCAGTCATTGTTTTTGCCACAGGCCAGGCAGTCGTCGTGGTGGTTTACCACTAACAGCTCTACCGCTAAGCGTCGAGCATTATTTACCAAGTCGCCGCCCGTGTTGACTACCATTCCTGCAGCGACCGGAGCACGGCAGGACGGTACTAAGATACCATCGGCTTCAACAAGGCAAACCCTGCAGATTCCTGCAGGGTTCAAATCAGTGTGATGACAAAGATGGGGAATGTAAACTCCGTTTTCCGTGGCCACCTCGAGGATAGTCTTACCGTCTTGGACGGTAAGTTCTCGACCGTCAACAAAAAGTTGAATTTCTGCCATGTACTTTGCCTCCTAGATTAAAAAATTCACTAAACTGCGATAATTATATCATTTATGCTTGCCGATAGTCAATCACCTAACCTTTCGGAAGCGCGCGCAAACAAAGGTTTAGCCAGGCAAACTATTAGCGTATATGCCTGATAATTCAGAAAATTCATATAAAATGTTGACTAATTTCTAGAATTGATTCCACTGCAATAACTCGCCCAATATATGGAATTTATGAAAAACAAAAAGACCAGAAAATA
>JAGXTN010000094.1 GCA_018333455.1 Dethiobacter sp.
AGCTGTAAATTGTCTTCTTCTCCCCATTTTCGCGAACCTTCTTTCCTGACAGTTTCCTGTCTTTTATTATATCAGGCTCACTAAGAATTTCGGAAATTTTGTCTAGTTTCATGGGGACATTATACTCCTCAACCTTCCAGACATTGTTGGCTTTCACAGAATGCCGAAGCGAGCGTTGAGTGTCTAAAATAAAAGTGGTGCGTGGAAACCACGCAGCACTTTTAGAGGATGATGGCAATCAACCCACCACTTCCTTCATTGATAATTTTCTCCAAGGTCTCACGCAATTTATCTTGAGCGTTTGGGGGCATGTTGCCAAGCTTAGCGCCAATACCTTCTTTTACCAGCGCATGGAGTGATTTGCCAAAGATATCAGATTTCCAGATTTTTTCCGGATTTTCCTCGAATTCACCCATGATGTAGTTGACTAGTTCCTCGCTCTGCTTTTCTGTGCCAACAGTAGGAGCAAATTCCGACCTTACATCAACGCGGATGATATGCAGCGAAGGAGCGCTTGCTTTCAGACGAACACCGAAGCGGCCTCCCTGCCTGATGATTTCCGGCTCTTCCAATGTCATTTCTTCAAGCCGTGGCGGGACGATTCCATAACCACTCTCGCGGACGTCCTCTAAGGCGCTAACAATTTTGTCGTACTCCCGCTTAGCAGCCACGCTTTCTTTAAGAATTCGAATCAAATCTGCCTGATCTTCGATCTCAATGCCGCAAATTTCTGAAAGAACCTGCTCATAAAGCTCTTCCGGCGCTCGGATTTCTATTACAGCTTTGCCGGTGCCAAGTTCCATTTCCTTGAGGATGATGTTTCCAACAATCTCTTTGCTGCTAAGGTTTTCCACCATACTGTCCACGTCACGGAGGCGGGTTACACCGCTGGCGCTTTCACGTATTATTTCATTATATTTTGCCCTCAACCAGTGGTCTGCGTCCATCACTTCTACCCATCTGGGCAGGTTTATATTTACTTCCCGCACCGGGAATTCGTAGAGCACTTCCTGGAAAACAAGATTCACATCTTCTTCCATTAACTGCAGCGCATTAAAGGGAATTACTGGCACATCGTATGTATCTGTCAATTCTTCTTTCAGTGCCAACGCTTCCTGCGAATATGGACGTGCGGAGTTTAAGAGAATCACGAAGGGCTTACCTAATTCCTTTAACTCTTCAATCACCCGCTGCTCTGCTTGAATATAATCGGGACGAGAAATATCAGAAATGGAACCGTCGGTGGTAATAACTATACCAATGGTGGAGTGGTCTGTAATCACCTTTCTTGTCCCTACTTCGGCCGCTTCTTCAAAGGGAATGTCATAGTCGAACCAGGGGGTAGTCACCATCCGTGGGGCGCCTTCATCTTCATAGCCGACAGCACCTTGGACGGTATAACCTACGCAGTCTACCAGTCGCACCCGCATGGCAATACTGCCTCTGACTTTGATTTCAATTGCTTCATCCGGAATGAATTTCGGTTCTGTAGTCATGATTGTTTTGCCGGCACTGCTTTGGGGCAACTCGTCGCGAGCGCGCTCCTGGTCACTAGGGTCTAAGATATTGGGGATGACTACAAGCTCCATAAATTTCTTGATGAAAGTGGACTTGCCGGTACGGACAGGACCCACAACACCTAGGTATATATCCCCGCCTGTTCTTTCAATGATGTGCTGAATCAGATCAAACTTCACCAAAACTGTTTCCCTCCTTTTTTACTCACAATATATTAAAGAAAGCTATAAAAAAGTATCCCTCCCCCTGTTAAACTTTTTATAGTTAACAAAGCGTATCACCATGTCAAAATTTAGCTTACAAGTACTAGCACTAATATTTATATGAGGCAGTCAAGGGATTATTACTTTTGTCTAGGAAAAAAACGGTAAATCATAAAAAAACACTCTTGCGCAGAGTGTTTCGCCATATTTGTTTGTCAGGTAGAGCATTCTACCATGCTTGGAATTTGTCTGAAACAATTTCTTCCATTTCGTGCCTGCGGCCGCGTCTCATCAAATCTTCCACAGCCTGGCGCGGATTCTTCTGCTTGAAAAGGACTTCATAAACCTGCTGTGTAATCGGCATTTCCACACCATGTAATTCGGCAAGCTGCCAAGCCGCCCGGGTAGTACGAACCCCTTCAGCCACCATGCGCATTTCAGCAAGAATTTCGTCAAGCTTGCGCCCAATGCCCAATTCTATGCCAAGATTGCGGTTACGGCTATGCTTTGAAGTGCAGGTCACCATCAGATCGCCAATCCCAGCGAGGCCGGCAAATGTCAAAGGATTAGCTCCTACTTTCAGGCCTAACCTAGCAATTTCCGTTAACCCCCTAGTCATCAGGGCAGCTTTTGTATTATCCCCAAAGCCTAGACCATCAGAAATTCCTGCTCCCAGTGCAATCACATTTTTCAAGGCGCCACTGATTTCGACGCCGAGAAAATCAGGATTTGTATACACACGGAAAAAGGATGTCATAAATAAATCTTGGGCTATTTCCGCCACTGCCCGGGTGTGAGCAGAGACAACAGTAGCAGAGGGAATCAGACGTCCCACTTCCTCTGCATGATTTGGCCCGGATAACACTGCCGGAAGACAATGAGGTAGTTCTTCCTGTAATATTTCTGAAATTCGTTGAAGAGTATCTTCTTCCACACCTTTGGCACAGTTGATGACAATGGTATCTTTTTTAAGATAGGGAACTATTTGCCGAGCCATGGTTCGCACAGTATGGGAGGGCACAACCAGCACCAACGCGTCTTTGCCCCTGATGGCAGCTTCCAAGTCGGAGGTAACCGTTACATTAGCGGGAAGCTTCACTCCTGGAAGATAATCCTCGTTTATCCCAGTATCCTGGATAAAACGGCACAATTCCAACCGGCGTACCCACAAATCAACTTGAAGGCAGTTTTCTGCTAAAGGAAGCGTCAGGGCTGTTCCCCAACTCCCTGCTCCGATAACTGCAACCTTTTTCATCGCTCATTCACCTGTTTTTCTTTCTCAACCAAACTTGCTTTTCCCCCGAGTTTGTTTTCCGTCCCGGCCAGCAGACGCGAGATGTTCTGGCGATGCCGCCAGACTGCAAAAACGGCCAGAACTGCGCCAAATAGAATATGCAGCGCCGGCAGGTCAAAAACAACCATGAGAATGGGGACTAAAATAACCCCAATGATCGAACCTAACGAGACATAGCGTGTTACAGCAATAATAGTTACGCCAACTGCCACAGCAATTAAAAGCACCTGCCAAGCCAAACCCAGAAGAACGCCGATGCTGGTAGCAATGCCACGCCCCCCCTTAAAGCGGTGAAACAAGGGCCAGTTGTGTCCAAGCACTGCCAACACTCCGGCCAACATCTCCACGCTGGGAACGCCAGTTAACGCTCTTGCCAGCAGCACTGCAGCCAATCCTTTAGCAACATCTAACAACAAAACAATTATGGCCGGACCGGTGCCAAGCGTACGCTGAATATTAGTAGTACCAGTATTTCCGCTGCCATACTGGCGGATATCAATGCCGCGGAGAAGTTTGCCTGCCATGTAGCCAAATGAAAGAGAACCGATTAAATAAGAGGCTAAAAGCGCCACGATTATATTCATCAGGCATCCTCCTTCTTGGTCTTCTTCCTCACCACAATCCTAATCGGTGTGCCCTCAAAACCGTATGCCTCTCTAAGCTTATTCTCTAAAAAGCGCACATAAGAAAAATGAGCCAGTTCCGGGTCGTTAACGATCACGGCAAAAGTAGGCGGTTTCACTCTTATCTGTGTCAGATAGTAAATTTTTAACTGTTTTCCTTTTTTAGTGGGCGGCGGCACTACTGCCGTGGCGTCCTCCAACAGCTCGTTGAGGCGGGAAGTTTTCACGCGCATGGCATGCTGTTCCGCCACATAATCAATCAGTTCGTAAAGTCGCTGAACCCGCTGACCTGTCAAGGCAGAAATAAAAACTATGGGAGCATAAGCTAAGTAAGCCAGTTCTTTTCTAATATTTTCCCGAAAAGCATCCATTGTTTTTTCATCTTTTTCTACTTTGTCCCACTTGTTAACCACAAGAATCATAGCCCGCCCCGCTTCGTGAGCAATCCCCGCAATCCGTTTATCCTGTTCAGATATTTCTTCGGCAGCATCTAACAACATGAGGACTACATCGGCGCTTTCCGCTGCGCGGATTGAGCGCAGCACAGAATAGTATTCAACCGCTTCTTCCACTTTGCTTTTCCGTCTGATGCCGGCGGTGTCCACAAAAAGATAGCAACGTCCATTCTGTTCAATTAACAAATCAATAGAGTCCCTCGTGGTGCCAGGGATATCGGTAACAATAACCCGCTCCGTACCGGAAATTTTATTAACCAAGGATGATTTCCCCACATTAGGACGGCCAATAATAGCCACCCTGAGCAAATCCTCCTTTCCTTCCTGTACTTCTCCCGGAGGCAAGTGCTTTTTAATTTCATCCAGCAAATCACCAGTTCCCAAGCCGTGCGCGGCGGATGTGGGATAGGGTTCGCCTAGGCCGAGCGCATAAAACTCGGCAATACTTGCGTCCAGATTCGCCGACTCAGCCTTATTAGCTACCAGAATAACCGGTTTTTCGTTTTTTCGCAGCATGGCGGCAATTTCAAAATCTAAGAAGACCGGGCCGCTCCGGACATCTACCAGAAAAATGAGCAGATTGGCTTCATCCAAGGCGAGCTTAACCTGGCGATGAATCTCCTGGGAGATCTTGTCTTCTTCAAAGGTCAGCCCTCCGGTATCTATCAGCCAGAATTCACTGCCTGTCCATTCCACACGGCCATAAATCCGGTCACGGGTTACGCCAGGAGTGCTTTCTTCAATTGCCACCCTTTTCTGAATCAACCGGTTAAACATAGTTGATTTACCCACATTGGGGCGCCCCACAATTGCAACTACCGGTAAAGACATCTGGTCACCTCATTTCAGTCTCAAACAGATCGGCAAGAAACTGGCTTAGGTTTTCAACAACCCGGATGTCAGCCTCTAGTACCGCTGCGAGATCATTTATTGTATATCCGTCCAAAAAGTGTTCTCTACCTTCTTTTAAAATCACTGCTGGAAGATAAAGCCGTTCCTTAAGATCAGCCTTGTGTAACTTTTTCATTATATCATAGTAAGTCAACAAACCGGTTACAGTCACATGCCCGCCAAAAAAATGGTTTTCCACTGGAACCAGGGTCAATTCCAAGCCGTCAATTCTATTGAGCCGATCAATTATCGGTCGCAGATACTCTACTGCAGATACGCCGGTTATCACTGTAGCAGAAATCTGTCTGCCCGCCTTGGTGGGCAGTATACTAAGCCAAGTATTCCAGTCGTTTAAAAGCAGCCGCGCTAATCCCACGCCATTTTCCAATTGAGGATAATCTTCATAATATTTGGCAGACGGAATCTCTTCATCTGCTCTTACAAAAAATTCATCTGCAGCAAAAACAAAGCGCGTTCCCTGTTCTGCCAAACACTTTTGCTGCCACCGACTGATTTGCTCCAGCACAAAATGCGCCTGACTGCGGGTGACGGGAGTTAAAGGATACAAGCCATCGCGATGGCCGGTGAGTCCCACCGGAACTATAGCCAAGCTTTTGACAGCAGGGTAAAGCGCATAGAGCTCCTCAATCGTTCTCTCTAATTCCTGTCCGTCATTTAACCCGGGGCAAAGTACTACCTGTGTTTGAAAAATAATCCCGGCTTGTGCTAGACGTGTGAGCAGCGGCAAAATTTCTCCTGCTCCAGCATGGTTCATGATTTTTTTACGCAAGTCAGGGTTTGTGGTATGAACCGAAACATATAGCGGCGCCAAGTTTAGAGCCTCAATCCGTTTTAGATCTTCTTCACGTAAATTTGTAAGTGTAATATAGCTACCAGACAAGAAAGACAGACGGTAATCATCATCTTTGATATAAAGTGTTTCGCGCATCGCTTCTGGCATTTGGTCTATAAAACAGAAAATACAGCGGTTTTGGCAAGAGCGGATGCGATCCAGCGTTGGCAAGGCAAAAATAATCCCCAGTGGCTCGTCATAATCTTTTTCAATCTCATAAACCGCAAGTTCACCGTTGGCATGCCGAACAGTCAGTACAAGTTCCTCGCCAGATTCCGCCAAACGCCAGTCCAGTATATCGAGCGGCTCCACCTCATCTACGGCAATAATTTCATCGCCGGGACCAATCTCTAGTTCTGCGGCAATCGAGCCCGCCTCCACCCTCTCCACCTGCTTGCCCCGCACCATATACACACCTACTTTTACTCTGCTTTTACCATTATCCTACATCGCCGGAGGGTGTGTCAAATAATTGCACGTCTTTCTTGTAAATGTTTTGGTCAAAAAAATAGAACCAGTCGCACGCAATATATGCATTGATAAAAATGTTTAAGGGCCGCAACCCCTTTGTTTTAAAAGGCTGCGGCCTGTTTCTCCCTAAGATACTATTAGCTCTCCAGGCTGCCACCGTTAAGCTTCGGCATCTCTGAGCTATCTGTCGCCGCTAGTACTTCAGCGGCTCCTTAGTAATCATCCTTAATATCAGATTAATCACCACTAAAATTCCCGCCGTCTCTTCTGAGGTCAGTGCAATCCCGGCTTCTGTCTTCAGCAAGAGAGCCGCTAAAGCGATCAGGTTGACCCAGATTGTTCTGGACAGGTACCATTTTTTGCCTTCCATCTTTTCACCCCCTCAGCACAAATATATGCTGTGGGCGATCTATATCTTACATATTTTTTCGATAAACTAGCAGGCGCATTCCATTCATGGTTACGAGCAGAGAAGCGCCCATATCTGCAAGGATAGCTAGCCACAAGGTCAGCCAGCCGGAAAATGCCAGCACAATAACAAGCAATTTAATCAGCAGAGCAATGGCAATGTTTTGGCGAACAACGTTCACTGTTTTGCGGGAAAGGGCAATCAAGAAGGGTAGTTTCTCAAGCTCATCACCCAGCAGAGCAATATCGGCGCTTTCCAAGGCGGTAGGACTGCCGGCGCCTCCCATAACGATGCCTACATTAGCGGAAGCCAGTGCCGGGGCATCATTGATGCCATCACCAACCATTGCTACCTTTCCGTAAGATTGACGCATTTTACGCACTGCTTCTTCCTTCTCTTCTGGCAGCAGTCCGGCAAAAACATCAGTAATCCCCAGCATTTCTCCCAAAGGTCTTGCCGCACTCTCCCGATCTCCCGTCAGCATAGCAATCTTTTCTATCCCCATACTACGCAGTGCGCAAATGACAGCAGAGCTTTCTTTCCGTAAAGTGTCACTAACAAAAAGTGCTCCAAGCAGTCTACCCTCTGAAGCCAGAGCAAGCACAGTTTCTCCTCCAACTGCCTCAGAATCAAGCTCGTCCACAGCAAATCCCTGCTCAGCCAAAAAATCTGCTGAGCCTAGATAATAACGTTTATTCGCTATGCTGCCTGCCACTCCCTTGCCGGGATAGGCAACAAAATCCTCCACCTTCAGGATTTCCGCCTCTTTTAGAGCCGCATAATTACGGACAGCATCTGCTAGGAGATGCTCAGAATGGAATTCAAGGCTCGCAGCAACTTGCACCAAGCGGTCTGGCAATAATTCTCCGTATGTAATCTGTCTGACAACTGCCGGATTACCCTGGGTCAGAGTCCCTGTTTTGTCAAAGACCACTACATTTACAGACCCCATTTCTTCCAAATAAAGTCCGCCTTTGATCATAATGCCCTGCTTAGCGGCATTTGTTAATGCTGCCACAATAGTGACAGGAGTTGAGACTACCAGCGCGCAGGGACAGGCCACGATCAGCAATGCCAGGCTGCGATAAAACCATAGCTCCCAGCCTCCTTGACCCACAAGCGGCCCCAAAAGGGCGATGCCGACAGCAAGAAAAATTACTGCGGGAGTATAGAGTCGCGCAAAGCGGTCTACAAACTGTTGCGAAGGGGGACGGCGCGCCTGCGCTGCTTCCACCAGCCGCACAATTTTGGACAACGTAGAATCCTGGGCAGTGCCAGTTACCTTGACTTGTAACGAGCCATTACCGTTTAATGTGCCGGCATACACTTTTGCTCCCGGTTGTTTTGCGGCAGGCAGAGATTCCCCTGTGACAGGCGCTTCGTAAGCATAAGATAAGCCAGAAAGCACAATTCCATCTAAAGGCACTGCTTCTCCAGGGCGGATCAGGATTTCAGCTCCGGTTCTTACCGTTTCCGCCAAAACTGTTTTCGGCAGACCTTCTACTAGAAGGTGGGCATTTTCCGGCACCGTGTTCATCAGAGCCCGAATAGAGTTTCTGTTTTTTTCTGACGTATAAGTTTCCAGAGCGTGACTGGTGGCAAAGAGAAAGGCTACCATTGCCGCCTCCCACCACTCGTTAATTACAAGTGCACCAACTACCGCTATCGTCATTAGTACATTCATATCCAAGCGGCGCTCTTTCAGCGCAACAAAACTTCGTCGAAATGTAAGCTGACCACCAACAACTACAGTCATAAAAAGAAAGAACTTGGCCGCCGGCAGATAGATTTGCCCTGCCACAACTGCCAAGAAGAGGGTAAGTGCAGACAAGAGTGCATGACGCACACGAATTCTGGCTAAGTTTACGCCTGAAGCTCTATTATTGCGCAACTTGTAGCCGTGAGCTTCCACCATCCTACTGACCGGTTCCAGGGAACCGCGAAAACGCAAGTGGAGCTTGCCGGTGACAAAGGAGAGGACAGCTTCATCAACTTCCTCGAGCCGGCGGATTCCCTCCTCCAACTGCCTGGCACAGTCCGCACAATCCAGACCGTCAATCTGGCAGAAACTCTCCTGCCAGCTCTCTGCCGGCATCCGTCCGTTTCCCATCCCAATCTTTCCTTTCGTTTTACTGTGACTGCACTGATTTCTCTGTATTTGCACTATTTAGTGCAGTGCGTGGCAGCCAGCTCGCTAAACCGATTACGAGCAACCCGGCTGCCTAGCTTGGTTGCCGACTCTTTAAGTCCCAACAATGTTATGATTCTGCAAAGTCGGCTGACTTGTGGGTTTTCAGCTATGCAAGGGATAACCATCATCTCTTGCAACGGTATTTGACATGCGGAAAGCAGACTACCGACTCCGCGGATAAAGAGATCGGGATGTCCTTTTACAGATGTCACATATATTTTATTTCCCTGCCGGTCTTCTCCCATAAAGCAGAGCACCCCTTCATCTTCTTTCTCTACAAAGCGAAAATGCGGCAGTCTTGCCAAATCCTCATACGCCGGTAGAGACGTGCTCATCAAAAGGCCTAACTGGACTGATGCGGCAGTAGCCGGCAAGCAAAGATCGTTTTGTCCCAGATAGAGATAGATCATCTAAGCACCTCATTTCTGATGCGGGTAACTAAGGCTACCAATTGTGGATAAGCTTCCTGAGTCCCCTGCAGTACAATAGGACGACCGATTTTTATTAGCCCCAGCTGTCGGGAAATATATCCGCCAATTCTCATTTTCATTGTTACACAGTGCAATGTATCTACAAAAATCAACTGATCTTTCTGGGCAAACATCTCTGCCACCCCACTAAGCAGCCGCTCCATAGCTTTTCCCACATTTCTACAGCCCACCGAATAAATCTGATTCTGCCATTCATCAACACCAGCGAAGTGCAGCTGCCCATGCCCATCCTTTGTCAACCGGTCAAAAAGGTTGAGGCTCATCAATTCCTCATCCGACGGTGTTTTTTCTGCCGGAAGTTTGCCCAGATGAATTGCTGCGGCAGTCACTGAAGAATGAGCGCCGCCATAACAATGATAAATTATTTTTTTTCCAGCCATATTGCCTCCAGTTACGCTATTACGAAATATATTTTTTAATGTCTTACCACAATATACACACCATTACCCATGTCATGCACCACCCCTTCCAGCACACGAGAAAGAATGGTAGCCATATTAGCCTGCTCTTCTTCGTTTTTGGCGGAAAAAACCGGCACACCGCTCACATTTTTCCCATCTATAGCTACGGCGGCCATAATAGCTTTCCTTATTGATACATTCAACTATAAACCTCCTAATCAGCCGCGCAACGACCTGCACGGGAAGCTAAAGGTTTAGCAACGGCGCTTTCCAGAACGGGCACATGCCTTACTGCCTGAAGCAGACATTCCGTATCCGGCTCCATTGGTAAGATAATCATCCCAATTCTGCCCGTATCAATGTTGCGCCGCAATAGCGGTGTAAACTCCGCAGTATCTACGTCACGGTAAATTCCTAAAAGCGATGCGGCATCGTGGGCAATCGCCTGTCGCTGACCCACGTTAGCCAGTATCTCCCGCGCATTATCATTAAATGGTTCTAGCACAACGGCTTTAGCTCGTTCTTCGTAAATTTTGCGTGTTCTTTCCAGACCTACATTCATGATATGGATATCTTCGACAAAAAGGTTAAATTTTTCAAAACGAAACTCCCCCGCTCTAACCTTGGCGATATCCTTAATCGCTTTGCCGCCTATTAGCTTCCGCACAATAGCGACGGCGGAAATCCCCGCAATAATCCCCAACAGTGAACCCTGCCAGAAGGTAACTCCGGAGGTAAGCAAGGCAATAAACAGAACCAGGTAATTACGGGCTTCAAACGTCCTAGCAATACCTTCAATAAAATCCTTGCCACGCGGCACAAGTTTCGATGTTTCTAGCGCTACCAGCATTTGGCGCTCCATACTGCGCACCTCACGAAACTGTGTGGCAGCCAGTGCTAAGAATGTTACAGCAGTATATTCTTCCGCGGCCAAAGCGGGAATGGCTACCGCCCCCAGAGTGGCTGCCAAAAAGCCAAGCGACAGATGATTAACTACTGCATGAGGATAAGAAGGATACTGCCTCACATCGCGTCGCATCATTAAGTATCTGGCAAGCGTACCGACTGCGATGCCGCTGGCAATGGCCCAAAAAACATTGCTCATGCCGTCAGCCTCCGTCCTTTTCTCTATCCTGATTTTTTTTACTTACACATAAATCATTTATTACTCGCATTCTTTCTGCAGCATCGGGAAGTCCCTGTGTGTTTGTAAATTCCCTATTTTTAAAATCTCCCGGTTTCTGCTTTGACTGTCTTAAACCTCCGCTACTAATTTGCAGAAACACTCCCAAAACTGCACTCAGTCCAAGAAAAATCCAGAAAACACTGCGCAAAACCGAAGCGTCGGTGCCGGGATCAGTAGCCTTGCCGTTCGAAATATAAATTCCAATCCGTCTGTTTAAGAGTTCCCCTTCTACCTGCTGAACAGGAAGAGCGTTGTGCAATAAACGGTCTACCCGCTGCAGAAAGTTTTCATTCGTGGGCGGCTCTACAAGCACATTTTTTTCCGGCAGTACAGCCGTTGCTCGCTTTCCTTGCGCTGCTATTCTTTCCAATTGCGACGGCTCATTTAGTGCGACCAGCACGGGCATACTTATATAAAAAGCGAGCAGTAACGCTAACTTAAAGTTGAATGTATTACTCTTCACGTTTGACTGCCTCCTCATCTTTATGGCGAGCCGATTTTTCACTGCTTATTTCTTTGGCAAATTCGGAGTCAAAGAAACCTCTGCCAAGGCCTTCCTCTCTTTTTCGCAAAGAACCGCCCTGAACCAGCTCCCGCGTTTCTCCAAATACTTCTACCAAAAGCAAGGCTAAAATACCACCAATAACTATGGCATCAAAAACACCGGCTCCGCCGATTGATAGCTGCCCTGCACCACCACTGATGGCCGCTTCGACCCTGGAAACAATATCTGTGAGTAACAGACCCATTGTACCTGCTATAAAGGCAGAACGGCGAGAGCGCCCGACTAAATATCCCATCACCGCCGCGATGATTGCAAAGAGGTACATCGGATCCAAAAAATAGTTATATCTAGGTTCTGTCGGCATTATTTGCAAAGTAAGATATACGGCAGCTGTAGTAATAAGCGTTGCCAGCACAGCTCTTATCTTTTCCTTGCTAGTCCCTGCCTTGCTTAGCAAGTAACCAGCCAAGAAAAGTGGAACAATGCCGCCGCCAATATTTATAGAAACATTGTCAGATAATGGAATGTCTGGCAGAAATCCCCCGACCACCATTGCGCCAACAAAAGCTAAGGCCGTTCTGTCAGTCAGGTGCAGCCTGACCAGCACGCGCTGAGCAGCGCCTAGGTAGATCAGAATTGCCACTGCCACCAGCAAAAACATACCCATTGTCACTCCGCCTTGCACCTCCATTTTGGCACCTAGATAGTAAATAGGCTAACCGAAACGGCTGGATTTATGCCCCTTTAACCCGCAACCTGCTTTGCAGGAAAGTCTGAAAATATTTACGGTAATAAAAAAAGAAGCAATTGCCCACGCAACAGCTTCTTTTAAACTTACCTTCTTAATTTATTAGTTAGACAAATTTATTGATTACACAATCCCTCTTACTTTAATGGCTTGAGCAACACGGCTGATTGAGACAATATAGGCTGCTGTACGCATATCAACCTGGAATTGCTTGCTGGCCTCATAAACCTTTTCAAAAGCATTATACATAATAACTTGCAGCTTGTCCAAAACTTCCTGCTCAGACCAGTAATAGTTCATCAGGTTCTGCACCCATTCAAAATATGATACTGTTACGCCGCCAGCATTAGCAAGAATGTCGGGCAGGACCATGGTTCCGTTGGCGTATAGAATCTTGTCTGCATCGGGCGTAGTCGGACCGTTTGCTGCTTCAGCCACAATTTTTGCTTTAATTCTGGCTGCATTGACTGATGTAATCTGGTTTTCCAGCGCTGCCGGCACCAAGATATCAACAGGCAGTTCCAACAGCTCTTCGTTTGTGATCCGCTGATAATCCTGATAGTTAATACAAGAACCGGTAGTTCGCTTGTGATCATAAATTAGGTGGGGGTCAATGCCATCTGCGTTATAAACAGCACCGCAGGAGTCACTAACTGCTACCAGCTTGCAACCCAGTTCATGCAGCAGCCGCGCAGTGATGAACCCTGCGTTGCCATAGCCTTGAACTGCAACAGACGCGCCTTCCAGCGTTAAATTCAATTTTTCAGCTGCTTTAATAATAGTGTAGACGCAACCTTGCGCAGTAGCTTCATTTCGACCAAGCGAACCACCTAAAATCAACGGCTTTCCGGTAATAACGCCAAATTGATTACTGCCTTTCAAGCGGCTAAAGGTATCCATCATCCACGCCATAGTTTGAGCATTTGTATAAACATCAGGTGCCGGAATATCTTTATCAGGTCCAATAATGGAGGAAATTGCCTCAATAAAGCCTCTGCTCACACGCTCCAATTCACCTTGCGACATTTCCTTCGGATTGCAGATGACTCCTCCTTTACCGCCTCCATAAGGCAGTCCCACAACTCCACACTTAAAAGTCATCCACATGGAAAGAGCTTTCACTTCGTCAATTGTCACATCAGGGTGGAAACGGATGCCCCCTTTGCAGGGACCGATGGCATCGTTATGCTGCGACCGCAGACCTTTAAAGACTTTGGTCGTACCATCATCCATTCTTACAGGAAAAGAAACAATAAGTACGCGTTTTGGTTCTTTTAGAACTTCCTCAATCGCCGGATCCAGGACTAAGCATTTTCCCGCTTCGCAAATCTGCTGCTGGACAATTTCAAACGGATTTAAGCTTTCATGTTTCAACTGTCTCCACTCCTTTGCAGATAACTTCCCAGAAAATTAGGAAAGAAGAATTATGGCTAATTCAGCACCTATTTTCCTTAGTTAGAAATTATATCTAGAAGATTACGAATTTGCAATATCTTATTCTCAATTTCTCTCAATTCGGATATCCCGCTCCTGCAGCCACTCGCGAGTCCTACCGGTGATGACTAAAGGAGTACGATGTAATTCCTCGATGGAATTGCAGCCCATCAATACCATAACCACTTTTAACTCTTTCAGGCAGTTCTTTAAGCGCAACACCAAAGCCTCCCTGCCCTCGGAAAGAAGAATCTTGGCGGCCATGCCAGCCACAGCAACAGCATTAGCGCCCAAAGCCAGCGCCTTAACGGCTAATAAGCCGCTGTTGATGCCTCCGGAGGCCACAATGTCCAAGCCGGGGGCGCCTGCTCTTGCTTCCAAAATCGATAAGGAGGTGGGTACTCCCCAGTCCATCAGGTCCATGTTTGTTTTAATATGGCCACGCCTTCGTTCAATCTCCATAAAATTTGTGCCGCCTTTGCCGCTGACATCAATGGCATGTACGCCAAGTTCCTTAAAAATGGCGGCTTGCTCCTTAGCAACGCCAAAACCTACTTCTTTAATAATTACAGGCACGGCAACAGCACGCACAATTTTTTCAATCTTACGCCGATAGCCGCGAAAGTCAGTATCCCCTTCAACCATCATCAGCTCCTGAGGAATATTCAAATGGACCTGCAGGGCATCGGCACTGATCATCTCCACTGCTTTTTGCGCTGTCTCAATATCTGCATACGCTCCGATATTGGCAAAGATAATGCCCTCTGGGTAGATTTCACGCACTACCTGGAAGGTCTTTGCATAAAGCGGACTTTCTACGGCGGCCATCTGTGAACCGACGGCTAGGGCCAGACCACACTCCTTAGCCGTTAGCGCCAGTTCCCGATTGACATTTTCAGCATCTTCCACGCCACCGGTAATTGCATTGATAAAGAAAGGCCTCTTAAGCTGGATTCCGACGAGTTGCGTAGACAAATCTACGGCATCCAAGCTTGCCTCAGGCAAGCAATTATGCACCAGGTTTACATCACTAAAGTCGGCGCTTGTCAGATCAGTTCGGACAGCATGCCAGAGATGTTCCAGTTTTCTTTCTTGACGTGAAATTTGACGTGACATAACACTCTTCCTTTTTATTCTTTTTCTTTTTTCAAATCAAAAAGATTGCCAAAGACATCTCCGAAAGTAAGTCCAGTACCGGTATCCTGGGGCAGCTGCACTTCTTTTACATGTTCTTTTTTAGGACGGGGCGTTGCTTCACGCATGCTCAGACTGACACGCTTCGCATCAGTATTGATCTCCAAAATTTTTACTTTCACCATCTGTCCTTGCTGCACAACCTCAGAGGCTTGTTTCACATGATGGTTAGCCAACTGGGAAATATGAACTAACCCTTCTACGCCGGGAGCCAACTCTACAAAGACTCCAAAATCTACAACCCGGGTTACTTTCCCCTCAACAAGATCGCCCGCCTTAAACTGTCTGGCAATTTTAGTCCAGGGGTCAGGTTGCGCTTGTCGCAGAGACAAGCCAATCCGCTCCCTTTCAGGTATAACATCAATAACTTTAACATCGACTTCATCACCGACGCTCAATACTTCTCCGGGATTATCAACACGGCTCCAAGACATTTCGGAAATATGGACTAAACCGTCTATTCCTCCCACATCTACAAATGCCCCAAAGTTAGTGAGACGCTTTACTGTCCCGCGAATCACTTGGCCCGGCTTCAAAGAGTTAAGGATTCTTTCTTTTAGTACGGTTGCTTCCTCTTCCAAAACATGTTTGCGGGACAAAATCAGTTTTTCCTTTTCGCGGCGCATTTCAATGACCTTAAAGGAAACTTCTTCGTCAAGAAATACGCTGAAATCGGGAACAAAAGTAACATCTACCAAAGAGCCTGGCATAAATCCTTCGTAGCCACCGCCTAGATTCACCACCATACCGGCTTGAACAACTTCCTTCACACGGCCGGTAATGACAGTTCCGTTTTCAAAGGCTTGCTCCAATTCAGCCCACTTTTGCTGCCGTTCAATAGTTTTGCGAGAAAGAACAATCTTTCCTTCCTGTTCATCGACTGCTTTTACTGCCACTTCGATTTCCTGACCAATCCGGATAACAGAAGACAGTTCCTGGTCTGCGCCTAAGATCATTTCTTGACGTGGGAGAATCCCCTCGCTCTTGTAACCGATATCCACAAGCACCTCATCTTCAGACAGCTGAACGACGGTGCCTTTCACCACATCTCCTACAGAGAATTCCCAGACTGTCTGATCCATCGCACTTTCCTCCACTGACATCTGTTCCTGCCGGCTTTCTTCAGTTGCCTGCACTTCCTGGATTTCTTCACCATTTTTTTCATTTTCCATCTTTGCAATGACCTCCTTTATCGTCCAGTGGGGTGTTGAAGCACCTGCGGCAACACCTACTGTCCTTACATCTTGCAACTGACTCATGTCTAGTTCGGCTGCTCCCGTAATAGCGATTATCCTGACTCCGGCAGCTTTACAGATGTCTGCCAATTTCTTTGTATTGGCGCTGTTTTTACCGCCCACCACCACCATCACATCCACAACGCGCGCCAAAGAGCGGACACTTTCCTGCCGCAAAGCCGTCGCCTTACAAATAGTATTATACTTTTCAACTACCGGAACTAGCGCTGTTAGTTTCTTAGCGACTTCATCAAAAGACAACTTGTCTTGCGTGGTTTGCGCTACCAAAGCCACCGGTTTATCCGGATCAAGGCTTCCCAGCATTACTAACTGGCTAGGATTAGCAAGCACATAAGGCCTCTCGTGTGCCCAGCCCATTATCCCTATGACTTCAGGGTGATGCCGGTCTCCCAGAATAACAATCTGTTTGTCTTCTTCAACAAGTCTTGCCACGAGAACTTGCAGGTTTCTAACAAAGGCACATGTAGCATCGATTATTAGCAGCTTTCTTGCTTTCGCCTGTTCAAGAATTTCCGGACTGACACCGTGGGAACGGATAAGCATTGTGGCGTTGTCCGGCACTTCTGCCAGATCGTCAACGAAGACCACGCCTTGGCTGCTCAGCTTTGTCAGCAAGCTCTCATTGTGAGCCAAAGCACCCAGACAGTAAACGGTGCCGCATTGAGTTGCCTGCTCTGCTAGCTCCACCGCTTTTGCCACACCACTGCAAAGGCCAACGTGTTCTGCCAGAATAATTTTCAGCTAACTCACCTCAACCATTTTATCCCTTCTTCCGTAACCGGTCAATCTCCTGCATTATTTTACCAGCTACTTCTTCCAGCTGTTCTGCCTTATTTTTTAGACCGTAGTACTCCGGAAAAGAAATCGGTGCACCGATACGCACTCTAATCTGGCGTAAAATCTTAAATGAACCAATAATTGCAATGGGGATCACAGGCGCCTCACTTTTAATCGCAATCAGAGCTACACCGGAATGGGGCACTAACAATTCATCGGTGCGACTGCGTGTTCCCTCTGGGAAAATTCCCAGCACTTCACCGCTTTTTAAGATCTCCAGCGCTTTTCTGATCGCTCTGCGGTCTGCGCTGTTCCTTCTAACCGGAAAAGCATGGAGTAAAGGCATAACTATACTAAAAACAGGAATCTGAAACATTTCTTCTTTGGACATAAAATGGACAATTCGTTTTGTCAGACACCCGACTAGGGGCGGATCCCACCAGGAAATGTGGTTTGAGCAGAGTATACAGCCCCCTTCCCTAGGCAGATGCTCCTGTCCCGCAATCTCCCAACGAAATAGGAACTTAAAAATCAAGGTAAAGATCTGACGCACAACCCAGTAAAACACGCAACCACTCCCCGTTCTACTCTTCTCCTCGCACCGCCCTTACAATGGCATCCACCACAGCATCAATTGTCATCAGTGTGGTGTCCAGATAAATAGCATCTTCAGCAGGCCGCAGCGGTGCCACTTCCCGTTCTGAATCTATTTTATCCCGAGCGGCGATCTCCTGCATCATCTGTTCCAGCTCAAACTCTTCCCCTTTCGCAGACAACTCTGCTAAGCGACGACGAGAACGCTCTGTCAATGAAGCATTCAGAAAGAATTTATACTCGGCAGACGGCATCACAATCGTGCCAATATCTCTCCCGTCCATTACCATGCCTCCGCGGCTGCCGATTTGCCGCTGTTTATCCACCAAGATCTTGCGCACCTGCGGGCAACGGGCCACAAATGAAACATTACGATTCACAATCGGCAAACGGATGTCTTCCGTAACATTCTCGCCGTCCATAAAAATGATGTTTTGGCCGATACTGTCACTTTTAATATCTAGCTCGACTATTTTTGTTAAGGCTTCCAGAGCCTCCGCGTCATGAATGTCAGTCCCTCTGCGCAGGCCTGCCAGCGTTATCGCTCGATACATTGCACCGGTATCCAGATAAGTTAAGCCAAGACGCGCTGCCACTGCACGAGCCACCGTGCTCTTCCCGGCTCCGGCAGGTCCGTCGATGGCAATGCTTAGTTTCATCTGCCAGCCCCCTCCACAAAACTTAATAGCAACGACAACACCCTAGGTGTTGTCGTTAACGAGATCAACCCTAAGCGAGCGGGCTTCCCTCAAATAGATATGTTTAATCTCATTTTGTCTCAAATCTGTGTTAACCAGCACTAAAACGCGAATACAAAAAGCCAGTGCTTCGGGCACGTCAACTTCCACGGCTCCTAGCAGTGGCACATCATTCCAACCCAATTCTCTTGCGGCCGCCGCAGGAAAAGCAGCGTTCAAATCCGGAGTAAGAGTGAAAAAAATACTGGCAATGGCTTCTTTCCTTAAATTATTTTCCTCTGCCATCTTGGTGAGCAGTTCTGTTGTAGCCTGAATAATTTCTGATTTGCTATTTTCTGAGACATTAATAGCCCCTCGGATCCCCCTGACCACACTACCACCCACGCAAACGTCCTCCCACAAACTGCCGCTTTTGCATCTTATCGCTTTAAGCTAAATAATAGCTGAAAATCTGCTTTTTAGCAAGCTTTTTCAGCGTCTCTCCCCTACAACAACCCAGCTGATTGTCTCCGGTCGCCCAAAATATGTTACTGTTTTCCCTCGCGCAGGAGAAATCACTCCCGCAGAAACTTCTGTTACCTTTATCTCCACAATTTGGCTGATGTCTGTCCCGTACACTTCCAAATCATCTCCATCCTGAACTTCAAGCATCACCGAACCGCTTTGAGAAAACACGGCGGCCGTTTTACCGTTTACCCGAACCTGTAAACCTGAAGCATCTCCGGCGACTACTTGTAATGTTAGCTGATGGGGTTTGCCATTGAGCTGCGAGTGAATTGCCGGCAACCGGCTCGGTGCTGCCGGAGTATACGCTTTCCCTTCAAGGCGCTCCACCAAACTAAATATCTGTCTAAAAACCGGCTGAGTTAATAGTGCTTGACTCACCAACAACACTACAAGCATTGCCCCCACCGTAACCAGCAAAACGCGCTCAAAACGACTTGTCCGTTCTTTGAACCATTGCTCAAAATTCATCGGCTCGCCCCCCCCTTTACAGAAGAGTATGCCAGAGCCTAGTAATTTTATTCCTTTCCGGCAGCAGAGCTTCCGGCTAAAAATCCGGTGGAAAAAGCGGCTTGCAGATTGTAGCCGCCGGTATTGCCGTCCACATCCAGCAACTCCCCGGCAAAATAAAGTTCTTTGATCAGTTTTGATCCCATGGTGGCCGGATTTATTTCTTTAACAGACACACCGCCGGCAGTCACAATCGCCTCCCTGAGCGGACGTTTTCCCGTTACAGTCATCGGCAGGCAGGTTAACACCTCTAGCAGTGCCGTGCGCTGAGCTTTGCTGACCTGGTGAACAGGCAACTCAGGCGGTATTCCAGCCAGTACTATTACCGGAACAATCAACCTCTGCGGGAGCAAGTCAACCAAACTGTTCTTAAACTGTTTACGCGCATACTTTTCAAAATCCCGCAGCAAACGCGCATCTAGCTGCTCCGGCTTAAGTGCCGGCTTCAGATTTATTAAAATATGCGGCTGCTGCTTTTGCTCCAAAGCGCGCACCACCACGCGGCTCAGCGTAAGAATGATCGGTCCGCTCAGGCCGTAATGGGTAAAGAGCATTTCTCCAAACTCTTCCGCAATGAGCCTGCCGTTTACCTTAACACGCGCAGTCACATTTTTTAAGGACAAACCTACCAATTCTCTGCCCCACGCTTCCGCCGTTTCTAACGGCACTAAAGCGGAGTGCGGCGCAATAATGGTATGACCCAGCTTTTTTGCCAGCAGATAGCCGTCACCACTCGAACCGGTCGCCGGATATGACGCCCCGCCGGTAGCCAGCACCACCGCATCGGCCGGAAAATGTTCATCGCCGCAGCTTACGCCGGAGACTCGGTTTCCGTTTGTCAAAATAGCAGTAACTCGCCGACCAAACAGTACCCGCACTTTTTGCTGACTCAAAAAACAGTGCATGGCATCCACCAAGTCAGCCGCCCTTTGCGACTGGGGGAACACCCTGCCTCCTCTTTCTACCACGGTAGAGACACCTTGTTGCAAAAAGAAGTGCCGCAGATCCTCATTGTTAAAACGATAAAAAGCAGTGTATAAAAATGAACCATTACCAGGAAACTGCTGAATAAAGTCGCCTATATCGGCGGCGTTAGTCACGTTGCCACGGCCCTTGCCTGTAATGGCCAATTTTTTCCCCAAACGTTCATTGCGTTCCAACAAAATTACCGAAGCACCCGAGGCAGCCGCCTGTCCGGCGGCCATCATTCCGGCAGGACCACCGCCAATCACAATTACCCGCAGAATAAATCCCCCTTTCATTCCATCCACAATAAAGAAGCGGCTTGCGCCGCCGGTCAATCTAGGTATTTTCTTGCCTTAAGCATTACCTGTGTTTTCGCTTGATCATGGACTTCAAAGAATACTTGCTCCATATCCTGCATCGACAAGGAAATTTGCGTAGGCTCCATAATTTTTAGTCGGCGGAATTCTTCCCTAACAGCAAAACGCACAAGATAACAAAGGGAATCCGCCCAAACTTCCAACTCTAGGGGGGCATAAGCTACTTCAGCGCCGATGTCGTCATCGAAAACAAAATAAATTTCGCCCATTTCTAGATCCTCTATCAGGATGCCCTGCACAGGGACATTGCGCCACAACGCAGCCTGCTGCTGTCGCAATTCTGTGGCAGCTTCCTCCGTACTTTTTTTGCCAAAGAAAAAACGGGAAGGCCGTGCTCTCCCTTGATAGTCAAAACGGATTTTAGCACGTATTTTATGAACGGCAGATTCCCTTTCCTCAGCTCGTCTACATTCTTCCAGGTTGATTTGTTTTTCAAATCCTGGTTTTAGCACTTTTTTCTCCCTCCAGTAAAAACGAATCAGCGCTTTTATTATTGTGCAGGAAATTTGCTAACTTCCTGCACAATAGAGGGGATGTAGGGGATTCCCCTCCCCGCTCCTGTTTTTCCCGATTTATTTAAAAATAATTCGCGCCCTAGGGAGAAATTCCTGCATTGTTCAGCAATCTTCTCTTCCTAGATGGCAAGTATCATTTAAGCGTACAAGCCGCCAGTGCTCAGACATGTACTCCAATACCGTGACCGAACCTGTGTCTATCTGAATACGGGCTGCCGTAGCCGGTGCCATACCCATCAACATGGCGACCGCCACACGAATGACACCGCCATGCGTAACAAGTATGGCCGTTTCGCTAGCAGCCGTATCTGCCATGATAATTTTTAGAGCATTTTGCACCCTGTGGGCTAGGCTTGCTCCCGCTTCACCGCCCGGGGGGCAGGTATTAACCGGATCTGCGCACCATTTCTCAAATAAAGCCTGCATTTCGCAGTCCATATCAGCGTAACGCAGTCCTTCCCAGTGCCCAAAGGACATTTCCCTGAGCTCTGTCAAAACGGTGGGAACCAGACCAAAACGACTGGCCAGCGGCGCAGAAAACGTCTGAGCGCGCTTTAAAGATGAAGTAAAGATTTTATCAGGCTTATCTGGCAAGCAGGCAGCCAGGCAATCTGCCTGTCGCCTTCCTTTAGCGTTTAGTTCCACATCGCTGCTTCCCTGCAGTCTGAAATCACGGTTCCAGTCGGTTTCCCCATGGCGTATCCAAATTAACTTCATTTTCCCTCCGCCAAGCCAAAAATTCTCTTAAGGGCAGCTACAAGCGCTTCATTTTCTGCTTCTGTCCGCACCGCCAAGCGAATATAGCGAGGTGACAAACCGTGAAAGTTGCCGCAGTCGCGCACAAGAATTTTTTCTGCAAGAAGCTGTTGCTGCAGCATAAAAGAGGGCATTGCCAAAACTTCCAGAAAGAGATAGTTAACTGTTGGCGGCCAGACACGCAACTGAGAAAAACTATTGAGCTGGCAAGCTAGTTTTTGCGCCAAACGGCTCACCTGCTCTGCCGTATAACGAATAAAGTCATGGTTGCCCAGCACATATTCTCCCGCCAACTGCGCCAATGTGTTTACGCTCCACGGATCGTGCAATTGCTTGGTTGCGTCGGCAATTTCAGCAGGAGCGGCTAAGAAACCCAAACGCAGACCGGGGATGGCATACATTTTGGTCATAGAGCAGAGTACCAGCACATTAGGCGGTGTGTTTACCAGCATAGAGCGATACGGCCAGTCCGGGCAAAACTCCAAAAAAGCTTCATCCAGCAAAAGATACCCTCCGTGCTCTGCGCAGGTAGCAGCTACTGTCAGGATCTCTTCGCGGCTAAGTAGCGTACCGGTAGGATTATTGGGATTGCACAACACTGTCAAAGCCGGACGCACCCGACTGACTGCGTCACAGAATGCAGGTACATTTAATTCGAAATTATCGCACTCTTGCAAGAAATAGTAGCTAGCTTTCCTGCTTGCCGCCTGAGCCCCCTGCTCGTATAAAGCAAAGGTAGGTACAGGAATCAACACTTTGCCCACGGGAAGCGAACGCATCACCAGATAGATCAGCTCTCCCGCACCGTTACCCACAACTAAACTGTGCTTGAGCTGATAGCGGCTGGAGATGGCAGACACCAACTTGCGGCAGGCCGGATCTGGGTAGGCTGTCAATTTCGGGAGTTGCGCTCTTAAAAAATCATACAAACCTGCAGGAGGTCCCAACGGATTGATACTGGCGCTAAAATCCAAGAGTTCTTCTGCGGTCAAACCTGCCTGCTCTGCTGCCGTCTGCAAATCACCGCCGTGACCAAACGGGTGCAATTTACTTCTCACGTTTCTCACTTTTTACACCTGCCAGCAATTTGAGAATTATTCCGAAAACATTACGATTATAGGTCTAGAATCACAGCAAGATAAGCGGTACTAAAATCAAGACTGATAACTCGTGCATTTCACACGCTGCCCCCAGCAAATCCCCGGTGGCACCGCCAAAGTTATTCAAGAAAAAGCGCCTAAGCAAGAAGAGCATTACCGCCTGCCATAAAAAGACCAAAAAGATGGCACTGCCAACAACCAGCAGTCCAAGAAAAAGAAAAAAAAGAACTGCTGCCGCCAAATGCCACCGACCTGTTCCCTCCACAAAAACACGGCCTAGACCTTCCCCAGCTCGCGCGTAGCTGCAGGTGGACATTAAGGCAACCATAGCCGTTCGACCCGCCAGCGGAGCGAGAATCAACGCCGGAAAGTGAGCCGGATTAGCAGCTAGGGCGGATACGGCAGCAATTTTCAGAAAAATCATAAATACGGCGCTTTGTACGCCGAAGGCGCCTACTTGGCTGTCGCGCATTGCCGCCAAACGACGTTCCATGTCTCCCCGCACACCCAGTCCATCAAAAGTGTCCATCAAACCATCCAGATGCAGACCGGCTGTCAGGCCCGCCCACAAAGCCACTGTCAGTGCTGAGGCAAGAAAAATTGGCCAAGTAGTGCGACCCCACTGCCAGCAGACAAACAGAACTAGTCCGAGCAATACGCCAACAATTGGATAATAGATGGTGGAGGCTGCCAAGTCATCGGCAGTCAAATCTTCATCTTTGCCTAGGGGAAACACAGTAAGAAAGCGGAGCGCCTGGAAGAAATGTTTCATAGTACCACGCCTTTACAAAAGATTTAGAACCAGAGCCTGCAACAATAGTCCAACTGCCAGAAAAAACACAGCAGTAACCATCATTAAAGTTGTTGCCTCTCTAATATCATTCGCCTCGGGCGGACGCCCTTCCTGCCAAAGGCGCATTCTTTGGCAGATTCTACCGCCATAGCGATTTTCGCCGCCTAAAGTCACACCAAGCGCACCAGCCATTAGCGCTTCCGTCAAACCACTGTTAGGACTGGGATGTTTTTTCCCATCCCGGCAGAGCGCCGTCCATGCCGCCCTCACAGGCAAACGAAGTACTGCCGCGGCCAGCAACATCACCGGTATCGTCAGACGTGCCGGCAGCCAGTTGGCGGCATCGTCTAACTTAGCCGCCGCCCTGCCAAACCAGAGATAGCGATCATTTTTATAGCCCAGCATGGAATCCATGGTGTTTATTGCTTTGTAGAGCAGTGCCAACGGCGCCCCCCCCAGCAGTGCATAAAAAAGTGGTGCCGTCACCCCGTCCACAGTATTTTCTGCTACAGTCTCCACCGCTGCCCTGGAAACCTCCCGTTCAGACAACTGCTCGCTGTCCCGTCCTACAACCATAGCTACCGCCTGCCGCGCCTGTTTTATGTTTCCGTCCTGTAAAGGCAAATATATCTCTTCCGCCGCTTGCTGAAGAGAACGGGTCGCTAAGGCAGTCGCAAGCATCATCACAGTAAGAATCGCTCCCGCCAGCGGGTGAATAAAGGAAAAAATACTAATCAGTCCAAGTGAAGAAGCATATACTACACACAACACCACCAGCACCAGTAAAGCACCCCTATACTGCAACTTGTGTGCTGAATGGTCACAATTATAAAGTCTTTTTTCTAAAAAGGAAATCAGCTTGCCGAACCAGACGACCGGGTGGGGAAGCCAACGAGGATCACCGATGAGGGCATCCAGCAAAAATGCCAAAAGAATGAGCATCTAAGCTTCTCCCTTGACACGCAGCAGATACCCGGCTACCGCAAAATATACTTCGTCCGCCTCTTTTGCAACCAACTGGTTAGCCCTGCCCGCCAAGTCACGAAAAAATCTGCCTAGCGGTGATTCCGGCACAATGCCGCAGCCCACTTCATTGGCGACTAAAATGGTCGTAAATAGTCTTTCTTTAGTCTTCAGGCAAAGACTATGCAGCGCCTTGCTAATTTCGTTCTCGACGCTTTCCAACTCAACAAAGGTGGCCTCTGCAGAGTAATGGGGCAAAAGCAGATTTGTTAGCCAAAGCGTCAGGCAGTCCACAACAACTGTTTCGGTTTCCGGTGAGACTTTTTCCAGCGCTCCAGGCAGGTCCCATTGCTCTTCCAGCGTAAGCCAATCAGACGGACGCCTTTTTTTATGGAGGGCTACCCTGTGAGCCATTTCTTCGTCATGGATGGCCGCAGTAGCAAGATAGACTGTTTTTCCTCCCGAGGCAAGAGCCATCTCTTCCGCCAAGCGACTTTTACCACTGCGAGCACCACCTAAGATTAAGACCAACTTTCCCCCTTCACCTTTTACCATCTCATCTTCCTCCCTGTTTGGCATAGTCTGCACAAGCTGACACAAAGCGGCGCGCCACATTGGGATTACTAAAAAAATGCAAATGAAAATAAGAACCTAGGCAGTTGGCAAAGCGTTCCCCCCCGACCTCGCCCTGCGGCAGCTTACGGAATAAGACCGGAGCTGAAACCTGCTCCATCTCTGACCAATGAAATTCATGACCGCGGCAAGTCTCATTTTCTGGCAGCAAAAAGTTTTCTGCCAGGCCGGTCACTTCCACATAACCAAGCGCTCTGCGTTTTTTCCTCATCACAGCACGTCCGGGAAAAACACCGGCCATGGGCCAAGCCTGTCCCGTAAAATCCAGCAGTTCCTGCGCTAAAAACATATAGCCTCCGCACTCGGCATAAATTGGCACACCTGCCAAGCCTGCCGCCTTGACTGCCTGCCGGATAGCTCCGTTTTGCGCCAACTTTGCAGCAAAGACTTCGGGAAAACCGCCACCCAACAAAATGCCGTGACTTTCCTCTGGCAGTCTGTCATCATGCAACGGTGAAAAAGGAACCAGCTCCGCCCCAAAATAGCTCAACAGTTCCTGATTTTCAGCATAATAAAAACTGAAAGCTTCATCGCGAGCTACGGCAATCCGACAACTAAGTCGCTCGCTCTTGGCAGGGAAAATTTTCCGTATTGGTTCCGGTAGTGGACCAGCAGCAGCTGCTGACGCCAATACTGCATTAACATCGATCTTTTCTTCCACCAAATCTGCCAAGTACGCAAACAGTTCTGTTAAATCGCCGTTTTCTGCGGCCGGCAAAAGCCCCAGATGTCTCTCCGGCACCGCAAGACGCTCATCTTTTGCTAAATAGCCAAAGACCGGTACAGACAGATAGCTGTTCACCGCTTCCTCTAAGAGATGAAAATGACTCTCGCCGGAGAGCTGGTTGAAGACAATCCCCGCGAATGGCACATCCCGGTCAAAATGAAGATATCCGCCAACTAATGCGGCGGCGCTTCTGGCCATTTTAGCGCCGCTAGCCACGAGCACTACCGGCGTTCCGGTAATTTTAGCCACATGTGCTGAACTCCCTATCTCCCCTTGCCCCTTGCGGCCGTCGTATAAGCCCATCACTCCCTCAATCACCGCAATAGCATCTGCCGGCACGCGGCGTTGAAGAATCTCCAAAACTTGCTCCGGCGGCATCATCCAACTGTCCAGATTGCCGGCGGGGACACCGGCTGCCGCAGCATGAAAACCTGGGTCGATATAATCAGGACCAACCTTAAAGGGCACAACATGCAGCCCGCGACGGCGCAGAGCATAAATCAAGCCTGCCGTCAGCATGGTTTTACCTACACCGCTATGTGTCCCAGCAATCATAATCCGCTTCATCTTCTGACTCCTGCTCCCCTCCCGACCACCAAGGCCATTGCCAACAAAGCATTCATAATAGCGGCAGCTACGGTGCTGCCACCTTTTTCGCCTTGCACAGTAATCCAGGGAAAATCAAATTCGGTGAGCCATTCCTTAGATTCTGCTGCGCCCACAAAACCTACAGGTGTGCCCACCACAAGAGCGGGCTCTGCTTTACCAGCTTTTACCGCCTCAAGCAGAACAAACAAGGCGGTCGGCGCATTGCCGATGAGAAAAATTGCACCTCGAGGATGGGCTGTTAATGCCCTGCTCATGGCAACCGCCGCCCGCGTCGTCCCCAGCATTTTAGCTTCCGCCGCCACCGTCGGCTCATGGATCAGACAAGTTAGTTGCAACCCTAAAGCAGCAGCCGCTTGCCGGTTGACCCCGGAGCGGGCCATTTCCACGTCACAGTAAACCGGCGCGCCGCCTGCCAGCGCCGCCACCCCAGCAGTTAACGCATTATGACTAAAGGCTGTAAGTTCAGCAAAAGAAAAATCACCTGTCGTATGCACCACTCGTTTGATTACCGGTTTTTGAGACAATTCAAAGGGAAAGCCCGCCAATCGCACCTCAATAATTGCCATACTTTTTTCTTCAATTTCGCGCGGGTCTTTGCAATAATCCATAGTACCTCCTACAGTTTAGGTGCCGCGTCTACGCGGTCCCAAATAATCTCCGCCATCCGCTCGTCTATTCCCAGCACAGGCGCCAGCACCAAGCGCAAACGTGGGCGATCCACTGCTTCTGCGGCTAAAATTGCCGGAATATCTTCCTGCATATGAATCCCGTCATAAAGAAATACTGGCACAATCGTCACTTCTTCCAATTCACCGTCGTCAAGCAGAGCCAATGCTTCCCGCAAGTCTGGTTTAGCAAACTGCAGAAAACCATAGGCAATCTTTGACCCGGGACGCTTCCACTCCACCATCTCTTTTAACTTCAGCAACGCGTCATTAGCCTCACTACGCCTACTGCCATGCCCAACTAATAATATTGCTCGTTTCAACAACTTACACCTCCAAAGGTTTAGTCCATCTCAACCAGCCCTCACCCATTGCTAGAGGTCGGAGGTCAGATGTCGGACTCGTCGGAATCGGCGAAATAGCCGATTCACAGACACCAATGGGAGAGGGGAACTGTTGGGCAGAGGGAGAACGATTATGCCCTCGCTCGTACCATGTAGGGGCGGGTTTCAAACCCGCCCAGGCAGATGGTAGATGCTATTTTCAGGGTAGACCCCCATGCCGCCTGCGGCACCATCAGAAGGATGAAAATGCGCCTCAGCTGGCCCTCTCCCTAGCCCTCTCCCGCAGGGAGAGGGGAACTGTTGGGATGAGAGAAGGGAACACTTATGCCCTTGCTCGTGCCATGTAGGGGCGGGTTTTAAACCCGCCCAAGTAGATGGTAGATGCTATTTTCAGGGTAGGGAGAAGGTGCTTGTAAATCGGCCGCTAATCTTGTATTTTTTTCAGGGCGGAGATAATCTGCTGGGCGGAGGAATAGCCTGCCCGGGAAAATGGTCGGCGCACTAAAATGATTGGGATTTTACATGCCTTGGCTGCCGCCACTTTTTGCATCGTCCCCCCAGTTTCACCACTATCTTTAGCTACAACTGCTTCAGCTCCATATGCTGTAAATAGAGCTGTATTTAGCGCTTGAGATACGGGTCCCTGCAGCGCTACGATTTCTGCCGGTGACAATCCCTGCTCACGGCACTGGCGAATACTTTCCTCCTCGGGAAGGACACGAGCCACAACTTTCTTCTCCGGCGGCAGGGCTGAAAGAAATTCCCGCAGACGTCGAGAGCCAATTGTAAGAAAGATTACTCGTGCCAAGCGAGCAGCACTTTGTGCTGCCGCAGTAAAGTCTGAAACATAGTAAACCCCTTCTCCGGCAGGAATATTGGCTGACGGACGCTCATAACGAAGATAAGCCACTCCTGTTTCGGACGCTGCACGATATGCCTCTTCTTTAACTTGCTCCGCGAAAGGATGGGTAGCATCTACCACGGCACGCACCTCCTTTTCCCTGATAAAGCTGGTCAGGGCAGTGGCATCCATCGCGCCCTGCAACACTACGCATCCGCCTTGCTCCCGCAGCAAGGCGGCCCCATAGCTGCTTACGGCTGTAGCTACAATCATTGTACGGGGAAAAACGGCGTTAATGGCTGCCACCAGCTCTCTGGCATCCTTTGTGCCGCCCATTAACAGAATCATAATCTATACCCCCGCGGTGTAACCATGCGGCCATGTACCAGTTTGGTCTGGCTATTACCGATTACTACCGTAGTAGTCATATCCACATCTTCTGGCGACAACAGAGCTAAGGTGGTAATTATTTGCTTTTCCTTTGCGCGTCCACAATCTTTAACAATCCCTACCGGCGCAGAAAGATCTCGGTGCCGCGAAACTATCTCCAGCGCCTTTTGTAAATGGTCTGCTCTGCCTTTACTGCGCGGATTGTAGAGCACAAGCACAAAATCTGCCTCCGCAGCAGCAGCAAGACGGCGTGCAATAGTCTCCCAAGGAGTCAATAAATCAGACAGGCTGATAACTGCAAAATCGTGAGTCAGCGGAGCCCCTAGCAGCGCCGCTGCCGCCGTTGCAGCCGTTACGCCGGGAAATATAGAAACAGCCAAACCTGCCGGCGCCACTTCTAATACTGGGCCTGCCATACCGTAGACACCCGGGTCGCCGCTGGAAACGACTACCACTTGTTTGCCGCTCAGTGCCTCTGCCACGGCGGCACGGGCACGGTCAGTCTCTTTTTTCATCCCGGAGGCCATAATCACTTTCCCGGCAATTAATGGCTCAATCAGCTTGAGATAAGTTGTATAGCCTACCACGACATCCGCCTGAAGCAGTGCTTCCTTAGCTTGAGGCGTTAGCGTCTCTTCCCCGCCGGGGCCGAGGCCGACCACGGATATTCTGCCTCCGCTACCGCTACCGTCACTCCATTTATTTTTTGTTTCGGCACAAGCAAACGGCCGCCTTTGGCAGCCAAAATCGCTGTCGGTTCGCATACTGCTCCCACCCCCATAGTTTCTTGCACAAAAGCAGACTGTTCATAAGAGGCAACCAACCCCTTTATTTGCTCCGCCTTGTAAAATTTGACTGGCAGCCCCAATTCCTGCGCCGCCAGCCGCAGGCCCTCTTCATCCCGCTTACGGTCAATACTGGCTAGTGCTGCCACACTAGCGGCAGCCAAGTTGAAGCGCTCAAGCACACTGGCGATAGCAGTCAAAATTTGTATTGCCCCAATCCCGCGCCGACAGCCTACCCCCAGATATAGATTAGGGGGGCGTAAAAACAGATCTCCCTCACCTGCACCAGGAATTTTATGCCGATTTGTAAGCAGCGCCCTGTAGGATAACTGTTCACTCGCTGCGAAACGGGAGAAAGGGAGAAATAGAAGGCCGTTACCACAAGGCAGTTGAGCAGCCGGCAAGTCGGTGAAAACGGTGACTTTTTCAGCGCGTAACATGGCTGCATTAAAAGTTTTAATCAGCGAAAAAGGTTCGGGCCTAGCGTCAATTTCCCTGGCAAAGAGATCTACGGCATAGAGACCTTTACCATCGGTAGCAGTCGTAATTACCGGCAGAGCACCCACTGTTTGCGCCAACCGCTCTGCCAGCGCATTAGCGCCTCCCCAGTGCCCGGAAAGCAAGGAAATAGCAAAGCGTCCGTCCTCATCCATTACTACCACCGCCGGATCAGACTGCTTATCCCGCAGCAGTGGAGCCAAGATACGTACGGCGATGCCAGAAGCCATAATCAGCACTAATGCTTCGTCGATTTGGAAACGCCGGCAAACCAACTCCCGCAACCCTGCAAAAAAATGGGCATCATCCTCCGGCTCACACAAAGCTTTCGGCAACCAAACTGTAAAGCCGCAGGCCCCGCCAATTTTCAGAGCCAGTTGGCGCCCTCCCGGCGTGATCGCGATAACTGAGCTACTCATTTTATTCCTTCCCGAAAACCGTGGCTAAAATCTGCCGCATAAAGACGAGACTTTCTGCTCTTCTCCTCTGCCAAAAAATCCCCTACAAGAATCATGGCTGTTTTTGTCACGCCTGCTGCGTTAACTTTTTGCGCAATCTCAGCTAATGTGGCTTGGATAACCCGTTCTTCCGGCCATGACGCTTTTTCAACCACCGCCACCGGAGTATCGGCAGGATAGACAGACAATAACTCTGCAGCCACCTGCTCGATCATCCCTACACTAAGGAAAATACACATAGCAGCTTGGTGAGCCGCCAGCGCGCGTAAATTCTCTTTTTCAGGCACAGGCGTGCGGCCGCCCATCCTAGTAATAATCACCGTCTGGGAAATTTCCGGCATTGTCAGTTCCCGCCCTACCGCTGCGGCAGCCGCGGCATAAGACGAAACACCAGGCACCATCACACTTTTAATCCCTAGCTGCTGCAGAGCATCCATCTGTTCCTGGATAGCGCCAAAGAGAGCCGGGTCGCCTGTATGCAACCTGACTACTTGCTGCCCTTTTGCCACCGCCTCCGCCATCATCTCCACCAACCCGTCAAGTGCCAGCCCCGCGCTGTCTATCAAACGGGCAGCAGGATTAGCGTGCAACAAAATGGCTTTGTTAACAAGGGAGCCGGCGTAAACCACCAGCTCAGCCTCTTGCAGCAGACGCGCTCCCCTCAACGTAATTAACTCAGGATCACCCGGACCGGCGCCTACAAACCAGACAGTCATCAACTCTTCCTCCTTTTAACAATCAGTAACGAAAGATAGTCAATAGTTTGACCGCGCAGGGAAAAAGGATCGTTTGTCCAATACTCGTCATTTCCGCCACAACGGCTGACTAGGTATGCATCGCCGGCAAAGCCGCTCTTCTCCAACAGGTCTAGTGTTTGCTCAAAGGCGGCCGATACTTTAAGAAAAACAAAGGTGTCTACATATTGTGCCAGACCACTAAACTCTGCCAAACTAAGCGGAACCGGCACCACCGCCAGCCTTTCGTTTTTCTCTACAAGCGGTATTTGCAACAGAGCGGCGGCAGCATTGAAAGAAGAAACACCGGGAATAACCTCTACCCTTACTTCCGGGTAAATCCGCCGCAAATCTTGGAGCAGATAACCAAATGTACTGTAGAGGAACGGATCGCCGATGGTGAGAAAAGAGACTGCCTGATGTTCTGCCAACAGCTCGGCTACTTTAAGAGCGGCTTCTGCCCAGTGCGCAGCTAATTCATCCTCGTTGCGCGTCATGGGAAAAAGCAGTTCCACTACCGACACCCCGGCTGACAAATATGGCTTGACCACAGTCAGAGCCACGCTTTCCCGCTCCGCTTTTGATTTGGGAACACAAATTGCTGTAGAAGCAGACAATGCTCTTTTCCCTTTTTCCGTGATCAGCGAGCTTTCACCGGGGCCTACGCCCACACCATATAACACACCGGGCACCATTTATGCCTCCTCCTTTCTGGCACTGATAATCCAAACCCCATTTTGTGCCCGAAAAATATTTTCCTTGCCCAATTTCTCTAAGCGGGAAGCCTGGATAAAGACTCCTTCCGGCTTCGAAAAAGGAGGCATATTTAAAACATCCAGAACTTTGACCAAATTGCGGGGAGCAATGATCGTAGCTACTAAAATGCCGCCCACCACCAGTTGCTTAGCGCACACAGCAAGTATTTCCTCAAGCTGTCCGCCACTTCCTCCGATCAGCACCCGCTCTGGGGCTGGCAAACCTAACAGAGCCTGCGGCGCTTCCCCATGGATCAGCTCAATCTGGCTCACCCCAAAGCGCAGACTGTTTTTCTGAATCAGCAGTACTCCTTCCTGACTTTTTTCCACAGCAATCACGCGGCCGCCGGGAGTAAGCAGTGCCGCTTCCACTGAGAGAGAACCGGTGCCGGCTCCCACATCCCAGACGGTAAGCTTTGGAGCTAATCGGGCGGTACAAATAGTCAGTGCCCGCACCTCCCGTTTTGTCATTGGCAAAGAACCACGCTCAAACGCTTCATCCGGAATCCCGGGCACAAGATATGGCCACTCTCTATTCATCAATATGACCATTCCTTTCCGCTGCGCTTCAAGGCACAAAAAAGATATGAAACCAATTATCCTACCCGCAGCCTGTAGAATTTTGTTAAAATAGCTTGAGGAAGCAGGCACACTACAGAGCA
>JAGXTN010000168.1 GCA_018333455.1 Dethiobacter sp.
AAATCCATTTATCGTAAAAGTATAGCACACTCCCTCATGATACCGGATGCCGGAGCCTAAGCTTGAACCCTTTTGAAAAATTATCACCAGCCTTCTGCCTAAGACCAAGACGACAACCGCTTTTTGCGGCTTGGCCTTGACGGCCAGGCCAACCTTAGAAGATACAATCCATATTGACGTTGGATGGAAAAAGATTTTAGTTGTTTTTTTGAAATTCTGTGTAATCAGGAGAATAAGGGGTATAGACTCTAAAATTAGGGGGTTAAACCGTTCGCACTCAAACATTTCCCGTACTTTTTGAGTATACCCTACCGGTACGGTTGACTTGATGATCATAGTTGTTGCTGGATTAATGGCTAATACATTGGCAATAACCTCTTCTACGGTCCGGGTGCTAAAGCAGTTCCTTTTCGGGTCGTAGTCGGTCGGTGTAGCAATCACCACATAATTGGCACATCTGTACGCCTCATAAATATCCGTTGTTGCCATCAAATTAAGTTCCCTGGTCGCTAAGAATTCTTCAATCTCACTATCTCTAATCGGTGATTTTTTTGCGTTTATCAGATCAACTTTTTCTTTAATGATGTCTGTTGCAACGACCTCAATATGCTGCGCCAACAGTACAGCCAGCGAAAGGCCAACATAACCCATTCCGACTACAGCTATTTTCATCAAAAAAATCCTCCCAAATAGTTGCGCTATACCAATTTATACAACTTAACAACCATTACTGTAGCGCAAGCTATCAGATTATTCCCATCAGTCTTTTAATATACTTTTTTAAACCAAGTAGAAAATAATCAAAACCCGTGCCGAATTGATCACGAAACATTGTCAAAATGCGCCTATCCAGTTCGATCCGCTCAAACCTACATTGATTTATTCCATTATTAATTGTAGTTTTATCCTAAAATCCCTACTAAAATTATAACTACACCGGTTCCTCTACATCGAACGCCTTATAAATGTTCCGTTGTTCCTTCGTTGCCGGATAGATAATACGTGTTCCGTTTATCTGCTGTATGCGATG
>JAGXTN010000122.1 GCA_018333455.1 Dethiobacter sp.
AATCGCATCATAAGCAGCTGCTGAATGTTCAGGGGCTGCGAAATTAGCTCTCTCGTAGCCTTGTTTTGTGTTGCCTTTCAAAGGCAAAGTGTTTTCAGGGTAGTAGTAGAAATTTCTCCGGCATCCAGAGCAGTTAAGAACGTTTCGAACCAGTATACCAGCTCAACAATGTTGTGCCAATGATTTATTGAAGCTTTGACGGAAGTGTTGACAGAAGAAGGTGTTGTTAGATAAAATAGGGTAGACAACTTAATAGCCAGTATCCTGGGGGTGCCGATGTTGAAGGCTGAGAGGCAGGGCGCGTAATTGGCCGGCCAACCCTTAGAACCTGAGATGGATTATACCAGCGTAGGGAAGGACCGTAAGCGGAGATGTGCAACTAACAGCCGCGGACTTAAACCGGTCCGCGGTTTATTGCTTTCCCGGGCTTCTATGGGAGGGCGTCACGATTGAACTGGGACAAAAGAAAGGGTGTTGAGCATGACGCAACTAATTAAAGCAAGAGCGGGAATTATTACACCGGAAATGGTGGCGGCTGTTAAAAGAGAAGCTATTTCGCCGGAGCAGATTCGGCAGGGATTGGTGGCCGGTACGGTGGTTGTGCCGGCAAATATTAACCACTTAACGCTGGAGCCCTGCGCCATCGGCGCTGGGACACGGACAAAAGTGAACGCCAATATTGGCACATCAACCGATTTTCCCGATCTGGAAGCGGAACTTGAGAAGCTAAAGCAAGTGGTGGCTGCCGGAGCAGATGCGGTGATGGATTTGTCTACAGGACCGAACATTACAGCGACTCGCCGGCGGATTCTGGCTGCATCGCCGCTTCCGGTCGGGACGGTGCCCATCTATCAGGCGATAGCCGATGCCAACGCCCGCTACGGTGCCATGGTGCAGGTGACGGCGGATGATTTGTTTGCCGCGATTGAGGAACATGCCGCCGATGGCGTGGATTTTATTACAGTGCACTGTGGCGTGACGCGCCAGGTGGTGGATGTGTTGCGCAAACGGCGGCGTGTCACTGATATTGTCAGTCGCGGCGGCGCTTTTCTCACCGGTTGGATGCTGCACCATGACTGCGAGAATCCGCTCTATGAGCGCTTTGACCAACTGCTGGAAATTGCGCTTAAATATGATGTGACGTTGAGCCTTGGCGATGGACTGCGGCCCGGCTGCCTGGCAGACGCCACTGACGGGCCACAGTTACAAGAGCTTTTAATCTTGGGGGAACTGGTAGAGAGAGCTTGGGCCCGTGGGGTGCAGGTGATGGTGGAAGGGCCGGGACATGTGCCGCTGCATCAAATCAGAGCTAATGTGGAGCTGCAAAAATCAATTTGTAAAGGGGCGCCGTTTTATGTACTAGGGCCTCTGGTCACTGACGTGGCGCCGGGCTATGACCATATTACCTCTGCCATTGGCGGAGCGCTGGCTGCTTGGGCCGGTGCTGATTTTCTCTGTTATGTGACGCCGGCGGAGCATCTTGGGCTACCTGATGCTCAAGATGTGCAAGACGGGATCATTGCCAGTCGGATTGCTGCTCACGCAGCCGATATTGCCAAAGGCCTTCCTGGTGCGCTGGAGTGGGATTTAAAAATGGCCAAAGCGCGCAAAGCTTTGGACTGGGAGGCTCAAATTAACTTGGCAATTGATCCGGGGCATGCTGCCAAGCTGCGGAAAGAAAAAAACCCCGACCACAGGAAAGAATGTTCCATGTGCGGGGAGTTCTGTGCTATGAAGGTTGTGGCAGAAGCATTGGGCACAGACAGAGAGTGCTGTTAAGTAAAAATAATTGTGATTTGTTGTTAGCTTATTTGTTTAAGATATCTTTTAGTTGTTTTTTGATGGGCTCCAGTGCGGCTTGCACCTCTCCTGCCATGGCGGAGAGAAATAGCTGTGGCAACCGTCCGGCCGCTTCGGCACTGTCACGCATTTGCTCGGTAACAAGGTCTCCGCGTCCGCCAATCAAGATGCCATCTTGCTCATAGACTGGTTGAGAGAGAGTTTTGCCCAGCACATAGCCATGCATTTTTTGCCGCGCCACATCTTCCAACTCTCGACCGCCTCTGGCAAGTTTGCCTTGCAGCTGCAGCCAGAGTTCGCGCAATTCTCCGGTGGGGCTGGAACGCTCGTCATCCAGTCTGCGGGAAAGCCATTCGTGGGAAAGGCCCTTTATGCTTTGCCAGGAGTCCAGCAGCTTTTTACTGCCGGCGTCCAGTTTTTCCTTGGTGTAATCCATCCCTTCCAAAAGTTCGCCTACCCCGGCTGCAATCAGTAGCTGGGTTAGGCGGTTTTTCGCGCGAGCCAGATCAATGACTTCACTAGTCACCTTTTCGCCTTTGCGAATGATTAAGACACCATCTTCACTGCTGACATCCTGGCCTGCTTCCCGGCCTAAAGCATACTCAATAGCTTTAACTTCTAGGGAGTGAACAATCTGGCGACCGGAGCGTTCGCTGCTGACAGCTTCAATTTCCCAGGATTTAGCCAAATAGTCTTCCTCAACAATAATAAAGTCTCGTCCGAAATTTTCTACCACCGTCAGAGGCAGCACGAGAGAAACCCGAGTTTTCTCAGTGTTGATAAATAGTTCTGCAAGGTTCCCGTCTGCTGGATTAAAAGAAAAATCGTCGACCGTGCCTACCAGCGAGCCATCTGCCGTCACCACCCTGGTAGCAAGCAGTTTTTTTTCCAGTAAAGAGGCCAGTTCCGGTTGTTGCTGCGCATCTACCAGATCTTCTTGCCTTGTGAGCGTAATTGCGTCCGGGCCGATACTGCGTAGTTTGGCGAAAGGGAGAAACTCAGTTTTTGTTTTCAGGAGTACTCGTTCTCCCACCTCTATTGCCTCTACCCGGCGGCTAATTGGGTTGACGATCAGGCTATGTACCCGACCAAGCCCTTTCCCCTCTTTAAGGTCAATTACAGGTAGACCCACAACATCACGAGATTTTTTCATAATGTTTCACCTCTATTTCTTGGATTTTGGCTTATTTTCAGTATACCCTAATTTTATTGGGTCAGCAAATTTTCTAGTACAGTTTTTACCCAAATCTCCCTTGCTAGTCAATTTATTTACAGCCGCTTGTTTCATTTCAATAGAAACATGTGAATAAATGCCTACTGCAATAGATCTACTAGGTGACGTGCTGCCATAGGTCGAGCCAAGCGTTTCGCCAACTGACTCATGCTAGACAAGCGCAAATCGTCTGCTAGTAAGTCAACCAGCTTTTGCGCAAAGAAACTCTCATCAAATTGAACGGCTGCCTGCTGTTCAACGAGAAAAGAGGCATTGCGAAACTCCTGCCCAGGTATGGGCGAGACTACGGCCATGGGCAGACCTATAGCTAGGGCTTCAGCGCAAGTGACACCACCTGGCTTGGTGACAAGTAAGTCTGCGGCCGCCATGTAAGTCTCAACATTTTCCACATAGCCTACAATGTGCACCTCATTTCGAAAGCGTGAGGCCAGTAACTCACGATACAAGACTTCATTCTTGCCCGAGATGGCCACTAGCTGTTGGCCCTCCAAGTAATGGTCTATGACTCGCACCATTTCGGTTGGCGTGCCCATCCCAAGCCCTCCGCCCATGAGTAGCAGAGTGGGTCGGTTGTCTAGTCCCAAGGCGTCTCTAGCTTCCGCCCTGCTTGGCGGATTAGAAAAGCGGCGCCGAATGGGTATGCCTATAGGCGCGATTTGGTGCTCTTCTACCCCAATGTGCCGAAGCTGGTAAGCGAGCTTCGGCGAGGCAATGATATAGGTGTTGACAGCAGGATGAACATAGGTGTAGTGCACCGTAAAGTCAGTTACCACGGCAAATAACGGCACATCAATGTCTAACTTAACCTTGAGTGCAGAGAGAAATCCCGCTGGGAAGCTGTGCGTGCAAACAATGGCGTCTGGTTTGAACTGGGAGAGCAGCTTTTTAAAGAGATTGCAAAATAAATTATTGATAATGGACGAAAAGTCAAAAAAAGCAGGCTCCTCAGTCCACTGGTAAATCCTACTGTAAATATTGGGGGTGTATCGCAGCAATTTAAGATAACTCTCTAGGAGGACTTTGGATAAAAAGGGGCTGACAAATTCTAGTGCATCTATTTGCTGGACCGTATGTCCCGCTAGGCGCAGTTCCTCTGCGGTGGCTTCCGCAACTAGATTGTGGCCATGACCTATGTTGGCAGAGAAAATAATAATATTCATCGATCAGCCTCCTAGGTAGACATACATCATAGCTATTCTATCACAGAGGAGGCCGGGAATGCGACTAAATGGCTCAATAATATCAAATATTGCCATGATTCTAGTTAACCAATATTTAGCAAAATATTTACAAATATTGTCTTGTCATAGGGCGGTATGATATTTTAAATGTGAAGGTAACCAAACGATATGTGATTTGCAGTGCTATTTTGCTGTCTTGCACCTCAAAACGGAACCCGTTACCCCGTTTGATGAACTACTGTACCAGCAGTAGAACTCAGGGGCGCCCCAAGATGCAGATATGTACAGCATCTCCCGTGAGGTGGTAAGCCGCTTTTTTAGAAAGAATTTAGGGATTGTCACAAAAACCTCTTTGCCGGTGTTATCGTTATAGCAGGGGCTGCAAGGGAGGGATAGCCATCACGCCGGCTGAATTCGAGGCCTTGTTCCAAAGTAACTATATACTGGTGTATCGGCGTCTTTATTACCTTCTTGGAGAGCGGGCGGCAGCCGAAGACATTTGCCAGGAAGCTTTCCTTAAACTGTACCACCGTCCGCCCCGTGAAAAAAACAATCTAAGCGGCTGGCTTTTGCGTGTGGCTGCCAATCTGGCCTACAACCACTTGCGCGGCGAAGAGCGCCGCCGCCGCCGTGAGGACGGTCAATTCCGGACTGATGTTGGCGTCATTTCCGTGGAGGAAGCGGTTATCCGTAACCAGGAGGCGCGGCTGGTCCACCAATGCCTGGCAAAACTGCCGCCCCGTGACCGCGTCTGCCTGTTGCTAAAAAATACCGGCCATAGCTATGCCGAGATTGCATTAGCCATTGAGGTGGATAAGCATTCGGTGGGCACCATTCTGGCCCGAGCACGACGGCACTTTGCCGGCTTGTACAGCGAATTAGAAGGGAGGGACGACCGTGTGTCCGGAAGAGGGTATTCTTCAGACCTATCTTGACGGTGAACTGGATATGGATATGTCGGTTCGGGTGGCGGGACACCTAGCGGGGTGTGCCGCCTGCCGCGAACGGTTGCGGAGTTTGGAGGAGCTTGCTGTCAGCACAACTAACGTGTTTGCGCCATACCGGCGGGAAACGGCGGCCATGGGATGTCCTTCGCGGCTGCCCAACATGCCTCATCTGCCGTACCTTTACCAGTCACTGACTAAAACAAGGAGGTTCGTCAACATGTTTCAGCGCTATAAATGGTTTGCCGGCATAGCCGTCTCTGTCCTGGCTCTGGCTGTTTTCTTAAGTTGGGCGCCTGGCCGTGGCCTAGCCGCCCAGTTCCTGAACATCTTCCGTATGGAAAGGATCCAAGTGGTCGAGATCACCCCCGAGGACATGGCCCAACTGGCTAAACTCCTTGATGGTATTGAGGGCATTGACGGTCCGGTGGGCGAGGTGGATATCAGGAATTTCGGCCGGGTAAGGGTCGAACATCCGCCCGATGCCGCATGGATAGTGGAAGCCGACCCTACCCAGGTGGAAGAATTAAGCGGGCTGAAACTTAACCTGCCCGTCACTCTAGCCGGGCGAGACAGGATGGAGATTATTATTGAGCAGCCGCCGACCATTACCTTTACCCCCGATGTGGAAAACCTCAACAGTTACCTGAGAACACACAGCAAGGTGCTGTTGCCGCCTGACCTAGCTGGTCAGACCATTACCTTTAACATCCCACCCCTTCTCCGGGCGCAATACGGCCAAGCAGACCAAGGTTTTGCTCTTTACGCCGCTCGCGACCTGACTATTGAGGTTCCCCAGGACTTTGATCTGGCCTCCCTGCGTCAGGCGCTGCTGAGACTGCCCTTCCTGCCTGAAAATTTCCGTCGGCAACTGGCAGCCATTGAAGACTGGCGGCATACCCTGCCCATCCCAGAGATTCAAGGTATGGGAGCAACGGAAATTTCCGTCAACGGCAATCAGGGTGTCTACTTTGTTAATGAATTCGACACTAACGCCGTTGTCTTAGCTTGGCGCCAAGGCGACAGCTGGCGGGCCATCAGCGGCCTGCCCCTGGAAGAAGCCTTGCTGGCAGCGGCGGAGGTCAGGTAGTGGTCATTATAGAAGTCCGCAATCTGACCAAAGTGTACGGCCGGCAGGTAGCTTGCCGGGACATCTGCCTCTCCGTGGAGGAGGGGCAGATCTTCGGTTTCCTCGGCCCTAACGGCGCCGGCAAAAGCACTTTGGTGAAGATACTGCTGGGATTGGTGTATCCCACGGCCGGAGAAGCAAAGGTTGTCGGCTGCGCCCCCCAAGACATTAAAGGCCGGCGCCAGGTAGGGTTTTTACCGGAAAACTTCCGCATGCACGGCTGGCTTAAGGGAGAAGAACTTGTGGCTTTTCACGCCCGCCTGGCGGGTCTGGACGGCAGAACCGCCAAACGGCGCGCACATGAAGTCCTGGAACTGGTGGGGCTGGCCGGGGAGGGGCGAAAGCAGGTAGCCAATTACAGCAAAGGGATGCAGCAGCGCCTGGGGCTAGCCGCCGCCTTAGTGGGCGATCCGCGGGTGGTATTCCTGGACGAGCCCACCTCGGCTCTGGACCCCTTGGGCCGGCGCCAGGTGCGGGAAATCCTCCTGACACTCAGGGAGGCCGGCAAGACCATCTTTTTAAACAGCCATCTGTTAAGCGAGGTTGAGCAGGTCTGCGACCGCGTGGCCATTATCAACCGGGGTACGGTGGTGGCCGACGGCCGGCCGGAGGAGTTGCAAGCCGGCTCGGCGAAAGTCGCCATCAGGCTGGACGGCCTGACCGGAGAACTGGTAGCGGAACTGCGCCGGCGTGACCCCGACCTGCAACTGGAAGGTGACCGGCTCACCTTGGCTTTAAACGGCCGAGTGGAAATCGCCGCTCTGGTGACCCGGTTGGTGGCCGGAGGCTGCCGCATCTATGAAGTGACACCCGGCCACAATTCTCTGGAAGATATCTTCGTCCACCTGGTAAAGGAGGGTGAATTGGTATGCGGCTGATGGCTCTGTTTACCTTCCGGGAGGCTTGGCGCAAGAAAGTCGTTCTATTGGCCGGCCTTCTCACCTTGGCTTTCCTCATCCTGTATGGTACAGGACTGCACTTTATAGTGGGGGACATAGCGTACAGCACTGACCACGCCGCCGTCAGTTTCTTTGAAATGATGGAGGCCATTACTCTATTTAGCATGGGGATCTACTTCGCCGGTTTTCTGGTAGCCGGCCTGGCCATCCTGGCCGCCGTGGGAAGTATCGCAGGCGAAATCGAGAACGGCACCCTTTATCCCCTGATGGCCCGACCCCTTTCCCGCAGTGACCTGCTCCTGGGCAAATACTTTGGCTTGGCGGCTATGCTGGTCACTTATGCCGCTTTCTTTTTCCTAGCTTTGGCCGGACTGATTTACTGGCAAACGGGTCTAATCCTCCCTGGGCTGGCGCCAGCCCTCGGTCTTTTTATCCTAAAGCCTCTGGTCCTCTTATCCATTACTATGCTGGGAACCACAAGGCTTCCCACCTTAGGAAACGGCGTTCTCGCCTTCGGTCTCTACGCCTTGGCCGTGGCGGGCGGCATGATGGAACAAATTGGCGTCCTGATGGGAAGCCCCGCCGCCGTCTACAGCGGCGTTATTGCCAGTTTTATCTTACCGGCCGACGCCGTCTACCGCATGGTAGTGGCCACAGTGATCGATCGGCTGCCCATCGGCAGCGGACAGGACACACCTTTTTTTAATCCCCAGATGATCCTTGGACCTTTTGGCAGCCAGTTTACCCCCAGCGATTGGATGCTGGTTTACACTTTTGTTTATATAGTTATCCTGCTAGCAATCGCCGTCCGCACCTTTAATCGTCGGGATATCTAAGTTCGTTTTTGGAGCAATTTACCACGCTAAACTGGCGGAAAATAACTGCAGCGCAAATGGCTCAAATTGGCAGCGAGTTGCATCAATAGTTATCCACTGATATAATTAACACTGTGTAAGCTGGTGCATTTTGTAAATTTGGTGCCTGTTAAACAGGAAGATGGAGGGAAGCAAATGAAAACTAAAAAATGGTTTATTTTTATGATTGTGGTCGTTTTAATGATGGCGTTGATGGTAGGCTGTGGTGGAGGCTCACCCGACAACGATGGCGAGGGAGAAGAGGAGCCGGAAGAAGAAGGCGATGCTAACGGTGGTAATTCTGTGGCCAGTTTATCATTTATCCATGGAGTTGAGGGGTTTTTGCCGCCTGCCTAAGTTGGCAGCTATTGCAGAAGGCCATGCCTAGCACTGATGATTTTGGAAACTGTTGCCTAGGGGCACGGCAGGGCAACAAACATTTGCGAAGTACACTGGTGCAATGCGCTCTAGCGGTCGCCCGCAGTAAACAAACTTACCTCTCTGCCCAGTATCATAGGATCGCAGCTAGGAGAGGTAGTAACCATGTTGCTACTGCAGTAGGCCACAGCATCTTGGTTATTGCCTACCAGATCCTGAAAAACCGTCAGCCGTATCGTGATTTAGGCGCCAACTATTTGATGAACGCTAGCCTGCCGCTGTTTTAAAGAGTGCCGTCAAACGTATAGAGGCTCTTGGGTATACGGTCACCGTGGAAGAAAATATCGCATCATAAGCAGCTGCCGGGTGTTATTGTTCAGGGGTTACGAAATTAGCTCTCTCGTAGCCTTGTTTTGTGTTGTCTTTCAAAGGCAAAATGTTTTCAGGGTAGACACCCATGCCCCCACAAAGACGGGGGCACCATCAGAAGGATGAAAATGCGTCTAAGCCAGCCCTCACCCTAGCCCTCTCCCGCAGGGAGAGGGGATAAGCTGGGCAGATGCAGAGGGGACTGTTGGGGGCTATTTTCAGAGTAGACTTTATCGGAGCAGACGATAATGGAATGATACACGTTTTAGCCGGTCGCCAAACTGCTGGACTTTCGATCAAAATGTGTCGTGCGACTATGAATGTTGAAGCCAATGGCAGGAAAACATTCCGTTGGTCAAGAAGTACTTATTAAGCAGTATTTGTACTGCCCGATTGGTGCCCAAAAGTTGCCATAACGTGCTAATACCTGCATAAATCTGCATAGTTCAAAACAAAAGAAATCCTTTAATCATCGGGATTTACCCCGTGTTTATTGAGGGCATTGAAAGTGATGGGCGCATGATCAGGGAATAGGTGATAAGTTTGAAACACTGTGATTTTACACACTACCCCCAAAAAGGACACAGCAAAACAGACCACCTGAAAGTGGTTGTCAGGCAATACTGCAAAACGTTAAGCAGAGAGCGCTGGAGCAGTAATCAG
>JAGXTN010000020.1 GCA_018333455.1 Dethiobacter sp.
CGGGGTGCTCAGAGCCCGCAGGCTCGCCGAAGGGGCGGCAGCCCCTAGCGGACAAGAAAAACGCATTTTTGGATAAAGCGCGAAGCGTTTTTCTTGTGGACAATCACCCTAAATTGTTATTCGACTGTACACTGAAAAATCCTTTTTTTTTTCAGAATTTTTAAGAAAACTTCATGCTTCTACTAGTGTTTTTATTCACATTGTTGGCCTTTTGCCTTCTTTACGCCACACATAGAGTCAGAGTCAGAAACTGTGATTGCTCCGCTTGCATATTTCAGCAATGATTTGCGTAATTATTCTTAAAAATACAAAAAAACACAAAAATTTTTTTTATTCACTGCAGGAATTATTTTTTGCGGAGAGAATATTTTAGTGAATAAGTCAGAAAATTCTAAATTTATAGACAATATGGAGGAGAATGTCATGCTTAGCGAAAATTTAGATGCATTATTAACTAAGCAAGTGGTGCTTCAACCAAACGCGGAACTGGTTGCCCAGGGCGTCTATGTCAGTGATTGGCAGGCAGAGCATGCCCGCTCGGTGGCAGACCTTGAAGCATTCTGGGGCGAAATCGCCAAAGAATATGACTGGTTTGCACCTTGGGACAAAGTGCTGGAATGGAATTATCCCTATGCAAAATGGTTTGTAAATGCTAAATGCAATATTACTTATAATGCGCTGGACCGCCATGTAAATAGCCCTCGCAAGAATAAGGTAGCGTTATACTGGGAAGGGGAGAACGGCGAAGAGCGTACCTACACTTACCGTCAGCTCCTTTATTGGGTTAACAAAATGGCTAATGCCCTGAAAAAGCTGGGCGTGGAAAAAGGCGACAGGGTCTGTATTTACATGCCGCTGACGCCGGAAGGCATTATTTCCATGCTGGCCTGTGCCCGGATTGGCGCAGTCCATAGCGTGGTCTATGCCGGTCTTGGCCCCGTAGCACTCCGCGACCGCCTTAGTGATGCTCAAGCGAAAATTATTATTTGCGCCGACGTCGGTTTTCGCCGCGGCAAGCCGGTGGCATTAAAAAGTATTGTTGATAAAGCCCGGGAAGGCCAAGACTATATTGAAAAAGTTATCGTCTATAGCCGCATGACGCCAAAAACGGAACTAGCCGCCGATGAAGTCGATTTTGAGGAAATTATCCATGCCGGCTCCCATCACTGTGAGGCAGCAGTCATGGATTCAGACGACCTGCTCTTTATTCTCTACACCTCCGGCACCACCGGCCGCCCTAAAGGCTGCGCCTTTGTCCACGGAGGCTACATGGTGGGCACCAGTTACATGGGAAAAGCGTTCTTTAACCTCTACAAAGACGATGACATCTACTTCTGCACATCCGATATAGGCTGGATCGTCGGTCACAGCTATATTGTCTACGCCCCGCTGGTGAACGGCTCCACCGTCCTTGTCCGGGAAGGCGCCCCTGATTACCCCGACCCCGGTGCAGTCTACCGTCTGATCGAAAAATATGGTGTCACCCGTGTTTTTACTTCGCCGACGCTTGTCAGAATGCTGATGAAATTCGGGGAAGCATGGGCCAATAAGTATGACCTCTCCACCCTCCGCCAATTTAACTGTGCCGGCGAACCACTGAATCCTGAGGCCTGGTGGTGGGCGTTCAAACACGTCTGCGCTGAAGGCAAAGCACATATGGCAGACAATATGTGGCAGACAGAAACGGCGGCGCCGCTAGTCTGCTCACCAGTCACCCTGCCGATCAAGCCCGGCAAGTGCGGCGTGCCGGCTATTGGCATAGATGCCGATGTGGTAGACAACACAGGCGCTTCCGTTCCGGCCAACAAGGGCGGCAACTTTGTGGTCAGAAAGCCGTGGCCCAGCATGTTCTGTACAGTTTACGGCGACCCGAAGCGCTACGAAGAATACTGGCTCACCATCCCCAATGTCTATCTCAGCGGAGACGTAGCCACCCGCGACGAAGACGGGTATATCATGTTCCTGGGCCGCAGCGATGACGTTTTAAATCCTGCCGGCCACCGCATCGGCACCGCCGATGTAGAGAGCGCACTGGTCAGCCACCCAGCCGTTGCGGAAGCGGCCGTGATCGGCAAGCCAGACCCGATTAAAGGCGAAGCAATTAAGGGCTTTATCACTCTCCGAATCAGCTTTACCGCATCGGAAGAACTGGCCAAGGAAATCAAAAACCACGTCAGGGATACACTAGGCCCTATCGCTACACCCTCCGAGCTAGAATTCCGCGGCAAACTTCCCAAAACGCGCTCCGGCAAAATCATGCGCCGCCTCCTGAAAGCCCAGGAACTGGGGCTGGAAATTGGTGACGTATCAACGTTGGAGGACTAAGGCCATAACTACCTAGGGGGTGACTAGGAAAGCTGAAAAAACAAAGTCAATAAGCGAGCTAAAATTCACTTGAAAAGATTTACAAAAATCGCACTTTTGCAAGAAAAAAATAAAATGATCAAGGAGGAAAAAAGCGTGAACTATATTTTAACAAGATGGAGCATTCCTTTTGCCGGCTTTCTGTTGTCATTAATGGGTGGCATCTCCTACGCATGGGGCGTCTTTATCGTACCCTTGCAAGAAAGATTCGGCTGGACTAGGGCGCAAGCATCGTTGCCCGTATCTGTCTATCTGGCAGTATTTACTACTGTAGGCATGATCTATGGCGGAAAATTGCAAGACAAGTACGGACCGAGAAAAGTTTCAGCCGTCGGAGCAATCTTGTTCTTTATCGGCTATATGATGGCGCGGATGATTGGCACTATTCCGCATCTATGGTGGTTGCTATTAACTTACGGCGTGATCGGCGGACTTGGTTGCGGCCTTACTTATTGCGCCGCCGTCCCGACAGCCAGGAAATGGTTTCCTGACAGAGTAGGCCTCGCCATCTCCTTTGCCGTGACAGGCTTTGGTTTGGCTGCTGCGATCTTCGCACCTCTAATTACTAGCATGATTCGCACCATTGGTATTGAAGGCGCATTTTTAGTCCTCGGCATTACGACTAGTATCGTTAGCCTCTTTGCTTCATGGTTAATTAGGAATCCGGAACCGGGCTGGTCTCCTCCAGGCTGGGACGCCACTAAAGATGCCAAAAACGGCAACGCCATTTATGCGTCTAGGACAGAGGCTACTTTGGCGGAAGCACTTAGAAGCCCCATCTTCTATTTTCTCTGGTTTGCGTTTGTCTCGATCATCTTTGGCGGCTTATTAAGCATGGCACATGTGGCGCCTTACGGAAGGACTGTTCTTGGCTTAACGCCGCCACAGGCAGCGCTTGCCATGACCTTCTTTGGTCTTGCCAACGGCTTCGGCAGGCCGCTAGCCGGTTGGATCAGCGAAAAAATCGGCCCGGTAAAACTGATGCTGATTTATTATCCGCTGTCGGGGCTGACATTCTTTCTGTTTAATATAGTAGCTACGACTCAGGCAACCCTATATGTCGCAGCGACTATCTTCGGGTTAGGATTTGCCGTTACCTTAGGTCTTTTCCCTGCACTAACCACGATTGCTTTTGGCGTCAAGAACCTGGGAGCAATTTACGGGGCGCTGATTACCGCTTTTGGCGTATCCGCCTTTTTCGGTCCGCTGATAGGTGGCCACCTCTATGATTTAACCGGCACTTATGTCGCACCCTTTGCTGCCGCAGGCACGCTCACAATCGTAGGCTGGCTGATCTGTATGTTTGCGCTGAGAATGAAGTACAAAATGCCATAAAATAAGGACGGGTTTCGCCCTTGCAAATGAACGGCAATCGGGTAGGGGCGGGTTTCAAACCCGCCCTTTCTGTTTTTATCGGCTACCTAGCACTTTGCATAACCGCAACTTCTGCAAACCAGGCAGCCTTCTGCCCTTTCTAGTTGTTCTCCGCATTCGCAAAGCAAGCTGCAATCCGTCGCTTTCTTTTGCCCACTGCCGTTAAGCTTGCCCATCGTCTGCAGAATCTCATGGGCAATCGCCGAAGCGCAGGACTTGCCGGGAGAAATATTTTTCCCTTTACCCCGGGCGAGCAGGTAGGACGGGCAAGAATGGGTGCTCTGTAACTGTCCGGCGATCTCCTCGATGGAGACACCGGCGCGAATTGCCAGACTAACCAGTCGCGACGTAGCTTCAGTATATACCAAGCACCCCCCGTCAGAACCGGTGGTAATGAACGTTTCCATAATTTCACCGCTGTCAGCTTGATAATTAATCGTCAGGTACAACTTGCCGCAGCCTGTGTCGAGCCGATGGGTAACGCCGCTGGCGCTTTTGGGCCTCGGCAATACTTCGCCATGCCTTAACGCCGACACTCCTGCCGGGCGTTCTTTCTTGCCTACCGTGACCGTTCCTTCCTTGCATCCATCGCGAAAGACGGTGACTCCTTTTAATCCCAGCCGGTGCGCCAGCTTGTAGCATTGCGCAATCTCTTCCACCGTAGCAGTATTGTGCAAATTAACAGTTTTGCTTACGGCATTACAGACGTACTTCTGGACTGCTGCCTGCATCAAAAGATGGTCTTCGGCAGAGATTTCCTGAGCGCCTTTAAAAATCCGCGCTATTTCTGCGGGAATCCCGACTACACCCTGGCATGTACCGCGCTCGGCCACCTCTGACAAAATACTTTCCGCTACGCCATACTTCTGGCAGGCTGCAAGGAAAAGCGGGCTGAACACTTCGAAATCTCCTGCAACGTTAGTCGCCTTCCTGTATGCTACCGCAAACAGCGGTTCTACGCCATAACCTTCACACCCAGCCATGGTAGTCACCGAGCCGGTAGGGGCAATAGTTACACAAGCCGCGTTTCTGCGCTTTTCTGCTGGGTAAAAAATGCTGCTCTCCCAATCCGGGAAGCAGCCCTTTTCGCTTGCCAGCTCCCGCGATGCTTGAATAGCTGTTTCCTGTATTAAGCTGGTTATCTCGCCGGCATACAGCCTGCCTTCTTCAGAGTCATACGCGAGGCCAGCCAAGACTAAAGCGTCGGCAATGCCGGTGAAGCCAAGGCCGATTTTTCGCGTCGCCCTAGTGGCTTCCGTGATTGCCGGCAGAGGATATTCCGCGACATCAATTAGATTGTCGAGAAAACGGACGGCGACAGCAACAGTTTCTTTAAGCAGCTCTTGATTGATTCGCCCGTTATCTCTGACCATGCGTGCCAGATTAACACTCCCCAGCAGGCATGACTCTCCGGGAGAGAGAATTTGTTCGCCACAGTTATGCGCGATGATGCCATTGGCGTCAAAAGCGTTGACATCCTGCACCTGCACGTCATAAACTTCTTCTGTGCCGTCCTCTATCACGGACGATACAGTTGCTAAAAAGCGCTCGCGATTGACTTTTCGCCTGTAACCTCTAATTAATCGGTTCAATTTCTGGTTCTTTTCACAATCCCCAAAACTAATGCACTCAGCAAAAACTAGGATGTTATCATTACTGATTACCAATTCATGCTGCATCTTGACGCTATATTCTTTAAGTCCACCCTTTCCGTCCGGTAAAAGCTTGACGCCAGCGGGTCGCCTGTTCTGATAAACGGTGCTGGCAATACCGAACCTCAACAGCATCCGCTGCACCGCGTGAAGGACTGCTAAATTGCTCTGTGGCAGGCGAATGCTTACTCCCTTGTTCTGATCTCCGCCAACTGTGCCGTCGGCATCGAAAAACCCTCGTAAAAACCCGGCGTAACCGTCAGAAGATGCTTTTTCTATTTCAGGTGTAATAGTTTTATTTCCCGGTCTTAAGCCCATTCTTGTGGCCAGGTGTCTCAGGTATCCAGACTTTAATCGGTACTCGTTCCGCCCCTTGATCAGTGACCATCCGGTGAAGTCACTTCGGTGGGGTAATTCCATGGCAAAACCTAAGGCCGCCTTCATCACTGAGAAACTACCGTTCAATCCGGTGTCATTCACTGCAGATTCCTTGTGCCAGACACTTAGGACTGCTGAATCATTCATTAAAACCCCGTCTCCAACCAGGAGGCCCAGCAAATATCCCTCACCTTCCGTTAAAGAGCCAGGCCACTTTTTAAAAGGGCGATGATTATGTAGGACAATCTTATCACCGGGCGCCAGACCGGAAACAGGTATCCATTCACTCTTTAAAACATAGCGGTCTTTGTTAGTCACACGAAGGACTTTGTGATCAGCAGTGAGCCTCAGGCAATAACCCTCAAAAGTGTTCAGACATACAACTGTCTTTGTCGCGGTCTTAAAAAACCCTTTTTCCCCGGTTTTGTAGGATTTTCCGTTAATAACAGCGTTAAACTGGCTGCCAAGAAGTTCCTTAACCATCCGTGGACCTTCAACTGTTAGAACCCAGGTTTCACCTGTTACACATGGATTGGTGCAGTTGAGCAGGTTCTTAGGCACAGGGTTGTTCTTTTGGATGGCATCCATAAAAATAATCCCCGGGTCGCCGCAAGCATGGGCAGCGTCAACTATCTGCGCCCAGAGCTTGGCGGCAGGAACGACTTCATGCACTTGCCCGTTGAATAAAAGCGGCCATTCTAATTCATTTTCAACCGCTGCCATGAACTCGTCGGTAATCCCCACCGAGAGATTGAAATTTGTGAGCTGGCCAGTTCGTTTAGCGTTCACAAAATCGAAAATTTCCGGGTGATCGACGTTTAGGATACCCATGGACGCACCGCGCCGCACTCCACCCTGCATCACCATGTCAGAAGATGCGTTATAGAGCTTGATTAGCTCGACTACACCGGACGCCCTCCCTTTGGTGGAATGCACCAGGGAGCCTTTTGGTCTTATACTGCTGAAATTATATCCTACACCGCCGCCCGACTTAAAAACAAGGGCGGTTGCTGCCAGCGTTTCGTACATTGATTGCAAACTGTCTTCAACGGCCAAAACAAAGCAAGCAGATGGCTGCCAAGGGAGGTCTGCCTTGCCCATGTTAGCCCAGACGGGCGTTGAAGGAATAAAAAGAAGGCCACCTATTAAACCGGCAAATATTTCTTCCCATTGTTGCCGGTTTTCTTTTTCCGCGCCGGCGGCTACGCAGGCAAGCCGCCAAACTGCCTGCTCAAAAGTCTCAATAACGTTGCCACCCTCATCTCGTAGCGCATATCGTGCGTCAAAAACTTTTTGTCCTGCAGCGGAAAGCTCCAGCAATGCTTTCTCCCCCTAACCCATCGTTTAGGATACCCTTCAGCTTCTCAGCAGTTGGCGGTATTCAACAGCCTGAGCTGCTATTGTTTTATTAAATGACTATTCATTTTGCTCAGGAGCACTTCCCAAACGAACAAATGTTTGGTATAATTGAGACAAACATAGGTTCGGAGGCGATTCCCCATGGCAAACCAAGACACTATTACCCTCTTTGAGTTCC